>RXKI01000072.1 GCA_003962895.1 Neisseriaceae bacterium | reverse complement strand
TCACATTTATTGTTTGTATCGCTTGTTAAAGAACTGCGCCTCTTTCAAGGCAGGACGAGATTATCACACAACAAAATCCACTATGTCAAATTTATTTAAGGAAAATATATAGAAATAATTCACTCAACTCACTAACCATCTGAATAACATCATAATAAAAAATGCACCCTTATAGTTTAAAGGCGCATTTAACCAAATTACTTACATTAATGAGATAACTACAACTTCACGGCATGCTTACATTTAGGGCATATTCGTTGCGTGCCTTTCGTTTTAGTTGTATGTAGCATTGTTACTGGGTAACTACACTCATCACAACTCTCAGCTATTGGCTCATATTTAAATATTGTTTTACACTCTGGATAATTATTGCATGAATAAAACACTCCAAAACGCCCTTTTTTCGGCACAATCTTACCTTTTTTACATTCAGGACAATCAACAGCACCTTCTAAATCAGGTTTATTCAATTCTTCAATGTGTTTACATTTAGGATAATTAGCGCATGAAATAAATTTGCCATACTTCCCACTACGAATTAATAACTTACCACCATCTTTTGGACAAACTCGATCAGGAACTTCCTCTGGTGCAACAACTTCTTCTGTGCTGCCATCTTTATCTACTTTACGCATGTAATCACAATCAGGATACCCTGAACAACCAATAAAGCGACCATATTTACCAAACCGAGAAATTAATGGTTTACTGCACTTAGGGCAATTCTCATCCAACTGAGTGCTCGTTAATTCCATCTTAGAAATATTTTGCTTTTCCCTAACCGTCGTTTGTAAGTCATGCCAAAATTCATTTAATACAGGAATACGCGCACTTTCACCAACTGCAATCTTATCTAAAGTCTCTTCTAAATTTGCAGTAAACTGTAAATCAACATATTTAGTTAAATGATTAGTCAAAAACTTACTAACAACCATGCCTACATCCGTTGGCACCAAGCGTTTTTTATCTAATACGACATATTCACGTTTTTTTAGAGTAGCAATAATTGGTGGATAAGTTGACGGGCGACCAATACCCAATTCTTCTAACATCTTAACTAATGATGCTTCAGTATATCTTGGCTTTGGCTCGGTTTGATGAGCGGTTATATCTATACCATCTACAGGTAACGCTTCACCCTCTGCAAGTTTTGGTAATTTTATTTCACCATCTTCTTCATTTGCCACTGATTCATCAATAATCTCTTGGTAAACGACCATATAGCCATCAAAGTTAACCGTCATTCCGTTAACTCTAAATACACCATCCTTTAATTTTATATCAACTGCGGTAGTATCAAAAATTGCAGAACTAATTTGACTAGCTAAAGTTCTGCGCCATATTAATTCATATAATCGATACTGGTCTAAACTTAAGTAAGCTTTTATACTTTCAGGCCTACGCATAATTGATGTTGGGCGAATTGCCTCATGTGCTTCTTGAGCATTTTTAGATTTATTACTGTAAACATTCGGTGCACTTGGCAAGTATCGCTCATCAAAGTTATTACCAATATATTCACGAATTTCTTCAATTGCAATTGGAGATAACTGCACAGAATCAGTACGCATATAAGTAATCAAACCAACGCTCTCACCTTGCAGTTCAATACCTTCATATAAACTTTGCGCAACACGCGTAGTCTTGTCAGTTGCAAAACCAAGTTGTCTAGCTGCTTCAATTAACATTGATGAAGTAATAAATGGCGCTGTTGGATTACGTTTCTTTTGTTTTTTCGTAATCTTGATAATCTCGGCTTCTTTAGTGCCAGACATATTTGCAACCATCTCATCAGCATATTGTTGAGTTTTAATTGCTTTACTATCTAATTTTTTACCTGAATACTCAACTAATTTTGCCTTAAATTTATGCTTATCTTTGTGCGTTTGCAGATGAACACCAAAATAATCTTCTGGCACGAATGCCTTAATTTCTTCCTCACGCTCACAAATTAATCTTAGTGCGGGAGATTGCACACGCCCAGCAGAAAGACCCGGCTTAATTTTACGCCATAAAAGTGGAGAAACGTTAAAACCAATCAAAAAATCTAATGAAAGACGAGCTTGCTGCGCTTCTACCAAACTAGCATTAATATCACGAGGGTGCTCAACCGCAGCAATTACAGCAGGTTTTGTAATCTCATTAAAAGTTACACGCTTAATTACTCTACCTTTTGCTAAGCCACTTTCATGTAAAATTTCTTGTAAGTGCCAAGCAATAGCCTCACCTTCACGATCAGGATCGCTTGCTAGATAAATTGCTTTACTTTTCTTTGCTGCTGCAATTATTTCATCAACATGTTTCTTATTGCGAGCAATTAATTGATACTTCAATGCAAAACTATTATTTACATCAACAGAACCATTTTTCTTTGGTAAATCACGCACATGACCAAATGATGCCAAAATCTTAAAGTTGCTACCCAAATACTTACCAATGGTTTTAGCTTTAGCTGGAGACTCTACAATTAATAAATTATCTGCCATAAACTTCTTTCTTTTAATGAACTGTATTATTCATCCAGTAATATGTATTGTTTTGCGCATTATCCAATGGATTAGCTCCGCCATAATTTTTCATATGGTTTAATAGGCCATCAAAAATCACATCCATTTCATCTGTTGCAACTGCATAATCTAAGCACAGCTCACCAAGTCTATCAAATAATATTTCACGCTCTAACGATGAAATTGTTTTATCTGATTCAAGGCTTAAAACCTTCTCTATGACTGATGATGGAACAAATTTCTTTTCCCACTCGCTTAATTCACGCACTAAATTATGGCTAACAATTAAATTTTGATATTCAAATGTAATTGGTTCAAACCAACTAAGCACTTCACTAACTTGCTCTTCGTCAAATTCGTACTCTTCGACCATTTCTTTAAATAATTTATTTTTATTACTATAAATTAATTGGTCTCGCTCAGTAACGAATAACCACTGTAAAATTTCTACCATCTTTATCTTTCTAATTAAATACCCGTTGGTATCTTCCGCCACCACAACTAACTATTTGTCCGCTTAATTCATATTCTAATAATTTTTCGCATACATCATCAAATGTAATGCTTAGCTTATCAGCTAGAAAATCTATCGTAAAAGGTTCAAAACCCATTATTTGTAGAACCTTATCTTCGGTACATTGTGTTGCTTGATTTGTTATTTCAGCGCTTACTGTCAAATTTAATTCTTCAACCACATCATTTGTCGACTCACAAAGTTTTGCACCATTTTTAATTAAATGATGACAACCTTTTGCCATTGGATTATTTATTGACCCAGGGATTGCCAACACATCACGCCCAGATTCTAGGGCAAAATTAGCACTAATCATCGAGCCACCATCAATAGCAGACTCTACCACCAAACAAGCTTGGCTTAGCCCAACTACAATCCTATTACGACGTGGAAAATTGTTTCCAATTGGTGGCGTACCTAATTCATACTCACTAATGATTAGACCATCTTGTTTAATTTGCGCATAAATATCGCGATTTGATGCTGGATAAAGAATATCCATACCTGTACCAATAACTGCAATTGTTGCTTTCTTATTTGCAAGTAACGCACCCTCATGAGCACATCTATCAATACCAGCTGCCATACCGCTTACAACAGTCATACCAACATCACTTAATGAACGTGCAAAATTACGCGCATTGTCTATACCATATTGCGTTGGATGGCGCGAACCCACCATAGCAATTTTTGCCGACTGTAATAAATTAATGTTACCCTCAGCAAACAACAAAACTGGTGGCTGAGCAATCTTTGCTAATTCAACTGGATATAATTCATCGGCCAAGGTAATTATAAACCGACTACCGCTACCAGCCAACTGCCAATCAATATGCTTTTGTACTTTTTTATCTAGCTCTTCACTATTTGCGTCATTCAAAATACGCTGCGCAACTGATTTATTAACTACTTGCGATAAAATATCAACAGATTGCTGATAAACATTGCTTGGTGACTCAAACGCTTTTAATAGAGATAAAAATGTGTTTATGCCTACACCACTAGTGAAAGATAATTTTAACCAATCTCTAATGTTGTTAGCAATCACTTACTGACTCCTAATTTTAGAATTTATCAATATTTCACTTTGTGAATCAGTCACCAAAGCAAATGAGACTTTATCGTAAACTTTATAAACTAGTAATTCACCAATTGATTTTGCCGGTGCATCAAAATATCTATCATCATCACTATTTGAAGTTGGATCTTTAAATTTTCGACCATTAGTTATATCAAATACACTGCCAGCTTCAACACCATCTCGTGCACCTTTATTGATAACCACATTATTATATTCACCAGTAGAAGTTAATGAATCATATAGCGCAATAATTTTTCCATCAATCACGTGATCTAAGTGATGAGGAACAATATCAAAATCCATAGTGTTATCAACTTTTAGCACTTTGTTTAATGACATAATCGTATTTGGTGCAGAAGTCAGTTCTAAATTACTGATTTTATCTACTTGAGATATGACACCATACCCATTTAAACGGTATTCTTCACCTAAAAATTCTCCAGAATCAGGGTCTTTTAATGCTCTCATATCACTAATCACATAAACTCTATCACCTACATTACCTTGGTAGTTTTTCACGTAAATACTATCACCTATCGAATAGTAAACAGCAAGATCATTGCTACTACCTACAACAGTTGGTAAATTATTATATGACTCTTTAGACATCACTATAGGATCTAGCATAAATGCTTTAAGGTTTAATACTGAAATATAATCAGAATCTTTTATCGGCTCTACGCGGACTTCAGGAGTTAATTTTTGAAAATAATTTGATTTTTGCCCAGCTAATGCAACAACCAATATCTTGCGGTTACCATCTGCACTAATTAATTTTAATTTATCACCTGGGTATAATTTAGTAGATTGCAGGCTATCTACACCAAGTAGTGTTGGCCATAAGCTAAGCTTAGTTAAATATTTTTGTGCAATTTTTACAACAGTATCATTTTTTTTGACAGTATATTCTACTGGAGCTGTTTTCTTTATATCGGAATTACTCACGCCCAGCACAGGTGCAGCAGTTGTTGTAGTCGTATTATTAGGCGTTACAACTGAGCTTACTAAATCATCTACATCAGTCGCAAACGCTGGTGTCACCATAAGACACAACAAACCAATTAAGGTGCAATTAAATTTATACATGACAAATGGCTCTCTTGTTAGAATAGTTACTGCAAAACTGTTATTATAAATATAAAATCTAATTTTCGTTAAGGTTTTTTGCATGGCATTACTAGAAATATTACATTATCCAGATGAAAGATTAAAATTAAAAGCTAAAGAAGTAGTTGAATTTAACCCAGAGTTAAAACAGTTAATTGCGGATATGGCAGAAACAATGTACAAATTTAATGGCATTGGTTTAGCGGCTACTCAAGTTAATATACAAAAGCGAATCTTCATTACCGATTTAGCTAAAGAAGGCGAACCAAGCAAACTCACTGCGTACATTAATCCAGTTATTACAATGAAGCAAGGTGAAGAGACTGGTGACGAAGGTTGTTTATCTGTGCCAGGTATCTTTGAACCTGTAACTCGAGCTGAAGTAATTACCTTAGAATATCAAGATGTGGATGGTAACAAACAGTCTGTTACTTGTGATGAACTGCAGGCAGTCTGTATCCAACATGAATTAGATCATCTTGATGGCAAAGTATTTGTCGAGTATCTATCAAACCTCAAGCAAAATTTCATTAAAAAGAAAATGAAAAAGTTATTTAAATAAATTCGAGTGAAGTCATGATTAATCAAGCAAAATTAATAACACAATTAGACACATATGCCAACCATCTGATAAAGCATATTAACACACTGAATTATGTTCCAGAGTTTATTACTGGTAATGATATTTCTACAATTGATAAAACTCGATTGCTTTGTCAAACCCGTAGTATATTTTTCTTAGTTGATTATGCAGCGATTAAGCACGATTCGCATTATGTTAATCTTGCAAACAAACTTGCCAATGTCGTAATTGAAAATTATTTCTGCAAAGATACAAATCGTTTTTACCAATATCCGATCAATGTATTAGAACAAAACACTCAAAATGATAAGATGCTTTATGAACTAGCTTTTGTGCTTTGCTCGTTTGCTAAACTGTACGCCGTTACCAAAGATAAAGCACTTCTTGATTTCATTTACAAAGCAAAAGACTATGTATTTGCTAATTATTACTCGCACAGTGAGCAATTTGCCAAAATGTTTAATCCAAGCACAGGGGTAAATCAAAACTCATTTATGCATTTATTTGAAGCACTACTTGAAGCAAATACCGTAATTAAAGACGACTCATTACTAAATGATTTCCAAGTCTATGGACAGAATTTATTAACTACAATTTACGATAAACAACACAATCTTATCCGCGAAAATAGCCTCGTTGGAACCTTTGAGCCTGGACATAGCTTTGAATGGGCATCTCTTCTTTTGGAAGCTAAAGAAAAAAATTTACTAAATACAGATATTGATTATTCAAATGTAGTTCGTAACGCAGAAAAAGTTGGAGTTAACTCACAAAACCTATTGTATGCTGAAGTTTCACCTAGCAAAACTCCATCATCTGAGGCATTTAGAATATGGCCATTACTCGAGCAAATTCGTTACTATGCTATGGCTAAAGAACAGCTTAAATTAGAAAAATCATTAGACACTTTACTAGCAGTATTTTTCTCAAATGAAAATTTACCATACGAATATGTCAATGATAAATTAGAGCCACAACAAACTAAAGTAAAGTCAACTACCGGATATCATATAATTAATTGTTATAAATATATATTAGGCTAAACCAACCATGAAGCTAATTGATTTACACGCTGACACACTTACTGCTCTGTACTATGATCCAGCAATTAACGGAGTTGCGCAAGAATTTACTGGCCAATCTACTTTTCATCGATTAGATAAGAATACATTACATATTGATTTAGAAAAGCTTCGTCAAGCTGACTCATTGGCGCAATTTTTTGTCTTATGGTTGAATTATAAAAAGTGTGAAGAACATGGCATAACAGCATGGCAATTATTTACCAAGCAATATAATGAATTAATTAATCAATTAAATAAACACCCTGAGCAAATTAGCTTGGTAACAAATTTAGCTGAGATTGAAGAAAACCAAAAGCAAAATAAATTAAGTGCATTTGCTTGTGTCGAAGAAGGCGCATTTATTACTGAAATTTCTCAGCTACGTAATGTTAAAAAAATGGGCATTAGCTATATTACATTGGTTTGGAATTATGAAACACATATTGGTGTGCCATCTGCGATTGATCAAACCCGTGGCTTAAAGCAGTTCGGCTTTGATATGGTTGAAGAAATGCAAAAGACTGGCATTATGGCTGATGTGTCACACTTATCAGATCAAGGCGTTGCTGATGTATTATCAATTAGCAAAAAACCAATTATAGCAAGCCACTCTAATGCACGTGTATTATGTAGCCACACACGAAATTTACCAGATAACTTAATCAAAGAAATAGCTACTCAAGGTGGCATAATCGGTGTAAATTGTGTGCCACACTTCCTAAAAGACAACAATATTGATATTAAATATGATTATCTAATTCAACATCTTCAACATATTTATCAACTTGCTGGGATAGATTGCTTGGCTATAGGTAATGATTTTGATGGATTTAAAATAAAACCTAATTCAACCAATGAAATTAACACCATAGTTGACCTGCCAATTCTCGCTGATAAATTAATTCAATCTGGATTTAATCAAACTCAAGTTGAGCAGATTTTTTATAAAAACTCACTACGCGTAATAAAAGAAATTTTGGGATAAGCACTGTATCAACAGGGTCACTTGTAAATCTTATCAACTATTTCATATCGTATAGTATAATAAACGTAATTTAGTCATTTTTATGGTTAGGATGCAATCTTGAGAAATAAATTATTTTTGACATTGGCTATTGGTGCACCACTTATCGCTAATGCTACTGGTTTGGCGGTAAATCTAAAAAACGTATATATTGAAAATCAAGACAAACAAGATGTTACCGTTATTATTCCAAATATAGACAGTCAGAAAAATAAATTTACTATTCCTGCTAATACCATGTGTCGAGTTACCGACCCAATCATGTTTTTACCCGCAGAAGATAGCGATGGTAAATTTGATTATGGAATTACTCTTGAAACACCTAAAACTAAAAATTCTATTGTGATTGATAATGACGGCTTAGCATTAGCTTCATATTCGAAGATCAAATCTGATTATACCGGTAATGTAAAAAACTATAATTTATTAGGATATTGTGAAAGTAAACTATGGCAACGTAAAAGCTTGAATGTTACTCCTCATGATAACGAGAGCGCTATGCCAGATTTCAGATTAGTTAAGTGTGAGGCAACATCAAACTTTGTATATGTAATTAATGACAACACGCCAGAAAAAGCATCACACTATAATCAAGGAATTGCACCTTCTGCAATTAAGAACTGTCAAGTCACAAAATAAATAATTTATCTGGATTTAATACAGCACATGAATAAATTTGTCAAATACTCAGCAATCACCGTTGTAAGTGTTGTTGGAGTTGGGGTTATTGGTACCGTAGCATTAGTTACATTAGTTAATCCAAATCGTTTCAAACCATTAATTGAGAAATCAGTTTACCAATCAACAGGTAGAAATATAACTCTAGCTGGAGATATTAGCTGGAAAATTTATCCAAATATTGGTTTAACTTTGCGTGATGTTACTTTATCAAACCCAAGTAATGAAAAGATATTCACCAAAGGTAGTAATATGCTATCGCTAAAATCAGCAGACGTTGCTGTGGCATTAATTCCACTACTTAGTCATAAAGTTGAATTAAAGACACTAAATATCGATGGATTAAATGTTGCACTAATTCAAAAAGATGGTATCAATAACTGGACATTTACACCTCCAGAACAGCCAAATCAACCACAAAGTGAAGCAAAAGAAGCTGAGCCAATCAAATTTGAAATGAGCGGTTTTTCATTAACTAACTCAACAATCAAGTATGATAATTTTGATACCAATCAACATATTGATTTACCAAATACTAATTTAGTTATCGCAACAGGATTTGGTGGACACATCAAACTTGATCAAAAAACTCAATTAGTTGATTTAAGCAAAGTATCAATTAATTATAATGACAATTTTATTGGTGAGTTAAATGTTACGCTAAATAATTTTGAAAGCCCTACTTTTGATACCAATGTCAACATCACTAAATTTAAAGCTAATGACATTTTAAATCAATTACATATTGCTGATGCTGAACGTAAAAACTTGAAGTTAATTGATAATGTAGTAATCAGCGGTCAAGTAAAAGGTGATATGAAAGACATAGATGTAAAAGATTTTAAATTTAATTTATCTGATACAATCAAAGGCAATGTTAATGTGGCAGTTAAAAACATCAAAGACCCGACATATAAAGGAAGTCTAGATTTAGAGCCGTTTAATTTAAATTCAGCATTAGATCAACTAAATATTGCGGTAAAAGATCGCAAAGACAAGCCATTATTAAATAATTTTGCAATTAAGAGCGATGGATTCTCTGGTGATACAAAAAATATCCAAATTAATAAATTAGATTTAACACTAGGTAGTCAATTTACTACTTCATTAAACAATCTTAAAGTAACGAATTTTGCCAACCCAACAATCTCTGGTGGAATCTCAATCCCTCAAACAAATTTAAATAATGTTCTTGATGGATTGAATATCGCAAAAACAGAACGTAAAGGTAAAACAGCATTAAATACATTTGCTTTCTCTGCTAAATCATTTAACGCAACGACAAGTAATGTTAAATTAAATACTGCTGATGTGACCATTGGCACATTCAAAATGCACTCAAATAATTTGGCTGTGAATAATATTAAAAACCCTAGCTATAGTGGAGACTTTAATATCGCTGAATTAAATCTAAACCAATTTTTAGATAGCATGAATATCGCTGTTGCTGAGCGTAAAGACAAGCCTTTATTAAACAAATTCTCGGCAAGTAGTAGTTCATTCAGCGGAACAGTTAATAATATCAATCTGAATAATTTCAAACTTAGCCTAGGTGATATTTTTGCACCAAGCTTTAGTAAATTGAGTGTAAATAATTTTGCAAAACCTGTAGTTAGTGGACACATTAATCTACCTAATTTCTCGGCAAATAAAGTTATGCCACAGCTTGGTATGGCTGTACCTGACATTAAGAACAAAGCTATTTTGGATAATATCTCGCTAGATACTGATTTCAACGCGACAACTAATAGCGCAAAATTAACTAACCTAAAAACCAATATTGATAAAACCAATGTTACTGGTAGCCTAGATGTTAGTTCATTCAAACCATTGGTATTGGCTAATAATGTTAATTTAAATCAACTTGATGTATCTAATTTTAGTGATGTAAATGGCTATAAAGTGCCGATGAAGCAATTGCAATTTGCTGGTAATATCAAAATGAATGAGAAAATGGAAATTGCGAGTTTAACAGGTAAGCAAAGTATATCTATTGGCAATATTACTTTACAAGGGCTAGATACCACAGCATTGATTATGCAGTTACATAATACAATCAATAATGCCGGCAATGGTAATAAAGATATTATTACTACAGCGATTAATGCTTCAAATACGCTAAATGCTGTAAATAATATGAAAGCTCAAATACAAGCTGCGACAAAACCAGGCAATCGCAACTATGCTCAAACAACAAATCTTGGTGCATTTAAAGCTAATGTGATTATTACGAATGGTTTAATTAATCCATCAAACATATCTTTAACTGGTGGTGGCGTTGCCGATATTACTGGTAGTGGCTCAGCAAATCTGGCTGGCAATAAAAAAATTGAGTATTCAACAACAAGTAAGGTTACTGTAAAAGGCATTAATAAAGTATTTGAGACTTTAACCTTCCCAGCTAAAATTACGGGTACAATTGATGATCCAAGTGCTTCACTTGATTGGGTTTCAATTCAACAACAGATTGGCAAATACCTAATAGAACAAAATAAAGCTCAAGTACAAAGTGCAGTAAAACAGCAAATCAATAAAGCTGTTGGTCAGCAAATTAATAACGCAATCGGTCAACAAAATGGTAATCAGGCAACTGATGCTGTTAGTAAAGGCGTGACTAATGCAATTGGAAAATTATTTGGTGGATAAAAGGAGAAATATATGCCATTATTAGAAAGTTTTACCGTAGATCATACAATTATGCCAGCTCCTGCTGTGCGTAAAGCAAAAGAAATGAAAACACCATCTGGTGATGAAATCACAGTTTATGACTTACGCTTTTGCCAACCGAATAAAAATATTTTGAGTGAGAAAGGTATTCATACTCTTGAGCATTTATTTGCTGGATTTATGCGTGAACACCTAAATCCATCTGGATGTGAAATTATCGATATTTCACCAATGGGGTGTCGTACTGGTTTTTATATGAGCGTAATTGGACGCCCAACTGAGCAACAAGTTGCTAATGCTTGGCTTAACTCAATGTTTGATATTGTAAAAACTCATAAAATCCCTGAAGCAAATGAATATCAATGCGGTACATTTGTAATGCACTCTCTTGCTGAAGCTAAAGAAATCGCTGAAGCAGTTATTGCTAATAGTATTGGTGTAATGAGCAACGATGCAATCAAACTAGATTTAAATAAAGTTGATGCCTAATATAAGTTTATTCTAAAGGGTCAATATTATATTGACCTTATTTTATTTATAAGATATTAAAATGACTAGTAACCGTAAATTAATTGTAGCTACTACTATTGGTAGTATTTTTGAAATATTTGATTTTCTGTCTTTTGCCCTACTTACCCCAATTCTCGCAAGCGTGTTCTTCCCTGCTTCAATTGACAATAAGGCAGTTTGGTTTACTTATATTACAATTGCAATTAGTTATTTACTCCGTCCAATTGGTGGGGTAATTCTTGGTCATTTGGGTGATAAATACGGTCGCAAATCTGTGTTTAGTATCTCGATTTTACTTATGTCAATTCCATCATTAATTATCGGTTTATTACCTACATATGCGCAAATTGGCTATACAGCAACTGTATTACTAATGATAATGCGGATATTACAAGGATTTTCAGTTGGGGGCGAGGTGCCTGGCTCGATTACATACATTGCTGAGAAGTTTAAACAAGGTAATTACTTCCTAGCTTGTGCATGGCTAACTTTTGGCGCAAATTTCGCTGTGTCAGTTGGTTCACAAGGCATCAAATTATTAACTGCGCATACTAGTACGGAATTCATGCATTCTACCGGATGGAGGATTCCATTTATCTTTGGTAGTTTATTAACTATTGTTGGCTTTTACATCCGTAAATCAATCAGTGAGAGTGAAGCATTTAAAGAAATGCAAAAGCATAAATCAGATAATCGAATTCCGTTAACTCAATTACTCCAAGGTTATAAATATCCAGTAATCACAGGTATTTTATTGTCAATAATTATATCGATGACTACTGGTATCTTCCATGTCTTTTTACCAAATTTATTTGTTACATACTTTCACTTTGAACTTAGCCAAACTGCTGGAGTGAGTTCAGTTGGCGCAATTACAATGGCTGTTGCTTCACTCTTTTTTGCATATATGACTAAATATATCAATCCAATTATAATATTGCGAAGTGCATTAATTACACTAGTAATAATATTTGCAGCTATTACCAATGACTACATCAATTTAGGGCTAATTGATAGTTTGTACACTTGGGTCATCATAATATCATTTGTACTGGCTGGAGTTAATGGGATATTTTTTGCTATATTGGCTGATTTATTCCCGACACAAATCCGCTACTCTGGGATAGCACTAAGTTATAACTTAGCAACAATCTTAGGTGCCGCGCTTGCCCCATTGTGGAGTAGCTCTATACTGGAAATGACACATAGTTATCACTATATAGTTTTAGTTTGTACTATTGTGGCAATAATATCTTTGTTAAACACTATAAACATCCAACGTATAATCAAATACTAAGAGTAAGTAAATATGAAAGAATTAATTTTTCTTGAGCCAATATTTAAAGAGCGCATCTGGGGTGGTAATCGCCTAGCAACTGAATTTGGATACAATATACCAAATAATAAGACTGGTGAAGCTTGGGTAATAAGTGCGCATAAAAATGGCGACTGCCAAGTTAAAAATGGCACATATAAAGGATTAAAACTATCTCAGCTTTGGCAACAATACCCCAAAATATTTAATAGTTCGTCAAAAAATGCTGAATTTCCATTAATGGTGAAAATCATTGATGCCGCAGATGACCTAAGCGTACAAGTGCATCCAAATGATGAGTTTGCCAAAACTCACGAAAATGATTTAGGTAAAGAAGAATGTTGGTATATCCTTGATGCTGAGCCAAATGCTGAAATAATTTATGGACATACTGCCAAAAATAAAGATGAATTAGACTCGATGATTGATAATAATCAATGGAATAAATTATTAGTCAATACTTCTGCACAAAAAGGCGATTTCTTTAATGTACCGACTGGAACTGTCCATGCGATTAAAAAAGGATTATTAATACTTGAAGTACAGCAATCATCTGATACCACTTATCGTTTATATGATTACGATCGTCGTGACGATAAAGGCGATTTACGTGAGCTACATCTTGATAAAGCAAAACAAGTTATTAATGTCCCACATGATAATGATACCCAACAATGCAAAGTTATTAAGTCAAATAATTTAATCACACACATGAGGCTACTTCAGAATAATTATTTCTCAGTTGAGCTGATTAGAAATACATCAACAAATATTATCAACAAACCAAATCAATACTGGTTAGCTAGTGTAATTAATGGTAATGGACAAATAAATAATCAAATGGTAAGAAAAGGCGATAGCTTTATAATACAAAGTTCAACCAAAGAACTACGCTTTAGTGGAAATATTGAACTTATTATTACCTACGAAGTTAGTTAACTCATTCTAAACTTCAAATGGATCTACATCAAGAGCAACAGTCACATAAGTCAATTGGTTAAACTGTTGCTCCAAATACGCTAAATACTCATGCAACTTTCCACGATCATTGCTACTTACAAGCATCTGCCCACGAAAACGATTATGTAGTTTATACATTACAGCTGGCATTGCTGCAAATATCTCAATTTGTTTATGCGGTATTGACTTCGCTAACTTAGACAACTCTTTTAATCCTCGTTGTAATTTAGGCTCAGATGTTGAACTAAGTTTAACGATTGCCATAAATGCGTATGGTGGCAGATTATTTGTTTTACGTTCTGCTAATGTATAATTTATGAAGCCATTGATATCATGCTGCGAGATAAATTTGTATATCGGATGCTCTGGATAATTTGTTTGTAGTAATACAGTACCCGATTTCTCACTGCGCCCCGCTCTACCTGAAACTTGCGTCAAGATTTGAAACATATCTTCGCTAGCTCGGAAATCATAACTAAATAAAGCATTATCCAAATTAAGCCCAACCACCAAAGTCAGATTGGCAAAATTATGCCCTTTAGCAAGCATTTGTGTACCAACAATTATATCAACCTTACCATTATTAATCTGATTGTATAACTCACTCCAAGCTTGCTTAGAGCTTGTCGTATCTCTATCCACACGCACAATATTTGCATCAGGAAAACGCAGGTGCAAAAACTCCTCTAGTTTCTGAGTACCATGCCCAATTGTGTGTAGATATTGATTAGCGCATGTTGGACATTTAGTTGGCACAGCTGTTTGTAGCCCACAATGATGACACTTGATATAATGTTTATCATGATGGTAAACCATATTAGCTGAACAATTTCTACATTGACTTACCCAACCACAGTCATAGCAAGTGATTACAGGTGCATATCCTCGACGATTAATAAAAATTAATGATAATTCACGTTTGGCTAAATTTTCTGCAAGTTTATTACATACAAGTTCACTAAGTCCAGCATAATTAAGCTGATGCTGCTGAGTATTAATTATTTGAATTTGCGGTAGAGTTGCCTGAGTAACAGCTCGTTGACTAAGTTTATATAAATGATACTTGCCTAATTTATAGTTATAAAGCGACTCCATTGAAGGTGTTGCTGATGCCAAAATAATTGGGATATTTAATTCTCTTGCGCGCCACGTCGCTAAATCACGAGCATGATAACGAAGCCCATCATTTTGTTTAAATGAATCATCATGTTCTTCATCGACGATAATTAATCCAAGATTTTTGAATGGAGTAAAAACACTTAGCCGAGTGCCTATAATAATATCTACCTGAGAATTACTTGCGCTGTGCCAAATATCATAGCGTTGTTTATTCGTTACTTCACTATTTAGTATCGCAATATTGGCGTAAATAAATCTTGTACTAAACCAATTCATTAATTGCGGAGTTAAATTTATCTCTGGAATTAGGACTAGAACTTGTTTATTATCCCTCAGCACATTTTCAATTAAGTGCATAAATAACTCAGTCTTACCACTACCAGTAATACCGTATAGCAATGCAGGATGAAATGTATTTAAATTATCTGATAATTTATTAAATACTTCTCGTTGCTCATCATTAAGCTCTAGCTTATTTATTTGAGTTGATTTATCAATTAAGGTTGTTTGTTCAATTACTTGTTTATCAACCAGTTTTGTGATAATAGCTTTAACACCACTACTAAACTCTTTAAGTAAACTATCTGATGATACTATTTTGTTAGATTTTATGTAATCAAGTACTTCAAGTTGTTTAATCGCTTGGAGATTAATTTCATTATCTAATACGTTATAAAAAGCTATGCTTTTACAATCAGGAGTTCTATCTTCAATTTGCTTATAATAATTTGGTAATATCGTAAATAATGTAGTTGCAAGTGGATGATGATAATATTGACTGACAAATTGTGCGAGTTTCATTAAATGCGCATCGATATTGCAAATATCTACTACTCTATCAATATGACTTAATTTCTCTAATGGATATTCAGAAAACTCTGTTGTAGAAATACAAGATAATACAAATCCTACGCGAGATTTATTTTTGAAACTAACAATCACCTTCTGCCCAGTGAGTAGGATATCTTGGCTTATGTAATGAAAGCTATTTCTTAATGGTATATCGACAACAACTTGGCAAACAAACATTTAAATCCAGTGTAACTTATAATCATAAAACATTCAGAATTATAGCATTGTATAGATAAGAAAAAAGAGCTGTGGAAAACTACAGCTCTTTCCAATTAAGTACACACCTAGTATGTACTTAATTTAGGGGATTACTAGTTAAATAATTTGTTTGAACCAGAGTTTTTATCCGCCACAACATATTCAGTTGATTTAGCTGAAGAGATAACAAATAATTGGTAAGCTTGCTCAGGAGTCATAGCACCATTTGTTTTAGCAGCAACTTCATCAAAGTTAATAAGTTTACCAGCATAAATATTGTTACCTTTGTTAGCTTTATAAGTCGCATAACTACATACATCATAATCTTTATTTGTATCTTGAACTTGACTACCAGTAATATATACATGGGCGATATTTAAAGCATCACTAATCATATTACCTTTATCAACACCAAAAATATTTACTGCAGTTCTTACAGATGATTTTGGTTGAGCAGCTAAGGCAATCATTTTCAAATTATTATTATTTGCAGATGCATTAGCATATGTAGTTCTGAAGCTATCCATAGCTGCATTACATGTTTTAGCATTTACGTTTTGATCAAATACTTTTTTAGCTTCAGCAATTTGTTGTGCAGTTGCTTGTTTAGCATTATCAACCGCAGCTTTAACATCTGCTTTTTGTGTAATTACAAAGTTATTTACACGATTAGTAAAATCTTGCCCTGTAAAGTACGTAGCGTTAGACAAAATTACATTTGAAATACTAGCGGCAGCAGTCATAGTATTCGCATAAGTTTGTGCTTTTTTATTTAAGTCTTTAGAAGAATCAGCTTCGTGAGCCACTATACAATCAGCATATTTCTTAGCATTAACTACGAATGAGAACCATTTTTTCTTAGAACCATCACGCTCTGAATTTTGTAATGAACACAAGAATGCATTAGCTTCACGGTTTACAATGAAATAACCTTCAGCTTGTACACCAGGATCATTGAATAATGCTTGGCGAGCTGATTGGTATTGGTTAACTTGGTTTTGTGCTGTTGTAAGCGATTTATTTAAGTCAGCCAAGCTAGCATTCGGATTAATAGCCATTACAGTTTTGTTAGCTGCAACTAAATATGGGTAAGCTTTACCTTCGTAAGCATTTAAGAATGTAACCCCTAAACCTTTACCATTACCTTTTGCTTTTAAAACTAAATCATAGTTAAATTGTTTGTATTCATCATTTTTAGCAATTTGTGCATTATTGATCGTTGTTAAATCACCAGATACTGAAGCTACAAAGCTATCGAATGCTTTTGTAGATGCTGTATTACCACTTGGTAAAATACCAGCAAATGAGCTAACTGAAGATGCTGCTAAAACTGTTAATAATATTTTTTTCATTTTTAATCCCTTTTAGATTTATTTTTAATCCTTAGTTGATACGTTCTTTAATCAACTAGACGTTTTCTTTAACTTCAAGGACGGATTCTACGCTCATCGCCCAGACCATTCAAGTAGATTTTGGAATAAATGCTATAATGCCAATATTCTTATTTTTATAGACACATTATTACCATGCTAGATGACATATTATTATTTACCGAATTAGTTGAATATAAAAATTTTAGTAAAGCTGCAATTAATTTAAATATTTCGCAATCAACTCTAAGTAAACGCATAGCCAACTTAGAAAAAGAGTTAAAGCTAACATTAATAGTACACCACACTAGAAAATTCGAAATTACGGCAGATGGCGAAATCCTATATCAGAAGTTTAAGCACCTAAGACAATACCTCAAGTATAATGTGGATGTTTTAAAAAATAAAAACACAGATTTTAAAACAACCCTCAAGGTATCAATTTCGACATCATTTGCCTATGACTTAATTTGTCCATATATGCACGAGTTTCTTGAGCAAAACCCTCAAATTAGTGTGCAACTATTTTTTCAACACGACCAGACACATACTGTATTTGATTACTTTGATATTGCCATAACTAACTACCCATTAAAAGTCAATGGATATGATTGTTTTCCAATTAGTACAGAACTCGCATATTTATATTGTACGCCTCGATATAAAGAAAAATATGGCATACCAGAGCATATCCATGAATTAGAGCAACATCGCTTTATTGGTGTCATGAGTAATTCACCAATTGGCGCTCCAAAAACACTTACGTTTCGCCATCGATATAAAAACCATGAGTTTATTTATAATAACATTGCTACACAGCTAAAAGTAAACTTACCAGCTCATATGAAGAAAATTGGCATGACTGGTGACTATATTTTTGGTAACTGGAAAAGTGTTTGTGTCGATGAATTAGCCAAAGGAGAATTAATACCAGTATTAGAAGACTACGAAACCTATCAAACTGATTTCTATTTAACTGTGCTACCAGAACATGGAACAACTGAACGTAAATTTATTGAGTTTGTGCGCCACTGTATTAATAAATCGTTATAGACAAATATGTGATATTATTTATTACTTAACATTAAAAGGAGTGCAAAATGTTAGATGTAAATGAACAGAAAGTATGTGAAATACTAGATAAAATTATTGCCCATGAATTAGCTGGTGTATCACGTTATACGCACTACGCGCTAATGGTATCTGGTTTAGCTCGTTTCTCACTAGTTAGCTATTTCAAAACTCACGCTAGTGAATCTTTAGATCATGCAATTAAAGCTGGTGAATTAATGACTGGATTAAATGGTCACCCAAGTATGCGCGCTATTGAAATCAAAGAATCTCACCAACATGATTTAAAAACAATTTTAGCTGAATCAATTGAACATGAAACAAAAGCCGCTGGTTTATACCATGAGCTTTTAGATGCAGTAAAAGACAAGTCAGTATATCTTGAAGAATATGCACGTACAATGATTGGCTCAGAAGAAGAGCACGTATTGGATATGCGTAAAGTAGCACGTAATTTGTAATTAACTTTTCTTCTTTAATAAAGGCTAGTTTTTACTAGCCTTTTCTAATACAATATTGCTAAATCAAAGTAATTTAATTAGAGCAATATGAAATATAAAGACCTCCGCGAATTTATCCAAAACCTTGAAGAAATTGGTGAATTAAAACGCATTGACACACCAGTTTCTCCTCATTTAGAAATGACATCATTATGTGACCTAGTTTTAAAGAAATCTGGTCCTGCGATATTATTTGAAAAGCCAACAGGTCACAAAATAAAAGTGTTAGGTAATTTATTTGGCACTACTCGCCGTGTCGCACTTGGCATGGGTAAAGAAAGCTTAGCTGATTTACGCAAAGTTGGTGAATTTCTGGCTGAGTTAAAAGAGCCACAACCACCCAAAGGCTTAAAAGATGCATGGGATAAATTACCAATGCTCAAGCAACTTTATAATATGCTACCCAAAGTTATTAATAATGCTCCAGTTCATGAAATTATTATAGAGAAAGATGATATTGATTTAGCGGATTTTCCAATTTGGCACTGCCATTCTGAAGATGTAGCACCATTAATCACATGGGGTTTAGTTGTAACGCGAGGTCCAAATAAAAAGCGCCAAAATCTAGGAATTTATCGCCAACAAGTAATTGGTAAAAATCGTGTAATTATGCGCTGGTTATCACATCGAGGTGGCGCACTTGATTATAAAGAGCATTGTCAACAATTTCCCGATAAACCATATCCAATCGCTGTAGTACTTGGCTGTGACCCAGCGACAATTTTAGGCGCAGTTACACCAGTACCAGATAGCTTATCTGAGTACCAATTTGCTGGATTACTACGTGGTAGCCGTACAGAACTCACAGAGTGTTTGCTTTCTGATTTACAAGTGCCAGCATATGCTGAAATTGTACTCGAAGGCTTTATTTATCCTAATGATACTGCTGTCGAAGGCCCATATGGTGATCATACAGGGTATTACAATGAACAAGACACATTCCCTGTAATGACTATCGAAAAAATCACTATGCGCAAAAATGCAATCTATCATAGTACATATACAGGAAAACCAATTGATGAGCCAGCTATACTTGGCGAGGCTTTAAATGAGGTTTTTGTACCATTAATTCAAAAGCAATTTCCTGAAATCATGGACTTTTATTTACCACCAGAAGGATGTAGCTACCGCTTAGCAGTTGTGTCAATCAAAAAACAATATGCAGGACATGCTAAACGTGTGATGCTTGGCATCTGGAGCTATTTACGACAATTTATGTATACCAAATTCATCATAGTTGTTGACGATGACGTAAATATACGTGACTGGAAAGATGTAATTTGGGCAATTACTACCCGTGTTGACCCTGTCCGCGATACGACAATGATTGACCGCACACCAATAGACTATCTGGATTTTGCCTCACCTATCTCAGGGCTTGGTAGCAAGATGGGAATAGACGCCACCAATAAAATTCATGGTGAAACAAATCGTGAATGGGGACGTGTAATTAATCCAGATAAAGAAACTCAGCAAAAAATGACTGAACTTTATCAAGAAATATTTAAAATAAATTAAGCCAATAAAAATAGCACCTCATAATGAAGTGCTATTTTCTTATAACATGCTTAGCTTATTATTTCACGTTGTAATCTTTTTGATTAACTAAGAAATAGTAGTTCAAACTGGATACGATAACCAAAGCAATTGTGCATATAACCTCATCGCATAACTTGTTATCAACCATATAACCAAATACTGCCACTATTGCTAAATAAGCAAACATTGACCATGAAGACATAAATGCACGACCTGTTTTAACCCATGACTTATGATAAACAGAGCAATATATCACAAAGAATAATGCATGGAAAACTAACGATAAAATTAGCGCTGGGAATCCACATTGAACTAGTAAATATGTAATTAATAGATACACTATAAAGCCAATTGTTTTACCAGCAGGCATTGTAAATGGACGTTTACCTGGGTTGGTTTTACGTAATTTATGAAGCGCTACAGGCACAGCCATACATGAAATTGACATGAATGCACTTACTACAATCATTATCTTATCCCAGTTATCAAAGAAGATAACCAAACACATACAGAATGCCAAAGTAACAACAATTGACAAACGAGATACACCGTGTAATGGGTGTAATTTACCAAATATTTTTGGCATTTGACCATCTTGCGCCATACCAGTAAATATCCGCGCACTTGAGCCAACGAAGATGATACCAGTTCCAGAAGGACTAATTGCTGCATCCACATACAAGACCATTGCCACCCAATTCATACCAAATAAAATCGCTAGCTGAGCCAATGGCGAGTTAAAGTTTAGATTATGCCAACCATTTGAAATCATATCTGGGGTAACCGCACCAATAAATGAAATTTGCAATAATAAGTAAATTACTAAACAAATTAAAATTGACCCAGCCAACGCTAAAGGAATATTACGTTGAGGATTATCTAACTCACGTGAGAAGAATGTAATTGTATTGAACCCATAGAATGAATAGAAAATACCACAAGTCACAATAGCTGTAATCATCTTGCCATAACCATAAGGCGCAATTGTACCTTGATATGAAGTGAAGTTTTCTGGGTGCCACGAAGCATAGAAAAATAATAATGCAGTTGCTGCAGGTACGATTAATTTAAATGTAGTAATTAAATTATTTGCTTTAGCTAACAGCTTCATACCCCAATAATTAATTAAACCATACAAAAACATAATGATACATACGCAAGTTAAACCCATTGCAGTAAAGTGTCCACTAGAGAATAATTGTTCGGTATATTTTGGAAATGCTTCCACTAAGTATTGAACCGATGCTTCAGCTTCTGCTGGAATAATAATGATGGTACAAAACCAATTTGAAGATGAGATAATGAAACCCATGTCACTATTATGACTAATCGTCAATAAACGCGCGAATAAACCAGTTTCATTACTATAAAGAGTTGCAATCTCAGCTAATAATAACGCAACAAATAACGCTAAAAATGCACCAATAATCCACGAACCAATTGCTAATGGACCTGCAACTTGAGAAGCTTTATAGCTGGCAAATAGCCAACCACTACCAATAATTGATCCAACGCCAATTGTGATAGCTGAAAATAGATTTGGCTTTTTATGTGAGCCTGATTCAATATATGCCATGTAATTATATCCCCATAAAATAATAGACAACTTTGCAATTATAACTAATAGCCGTTTACTAATTAAGTAAAAAAGCTAAAACACCCTGAATTAGTTATACTTTATAAGTCAATGAAGTGTATTTATATTAAATTTATGGTAATAAATTAGAATGTTATGGCAATACAATCAGATGTTGCACAACGTAACGAACAGCATCGCCAAACTGCTAGTTATGCTCAGACTTTTGCAAATGAGAATTTATTATCACTATAGATCAAGTACTCACCCGCTTCGCGGTCTTCCCAATCTGGAATTTCAAAGCGATTGATGTTCAGCGAATCAGTACTAATTTCATATGAACCAGGATTATGCGTATGACCATGCACTACAACATTTGCACCGTATTGTTTTGCATATTGGGCTATGGTCGCATCTACCACATTATAAGTCTCAATAGGTTTTGGAGTTTTTGCATTAGATTCATGTGAACCTTTTTCCATCATCCCTTTGATTTTATAGCGAGTAGATAATGGTAATCTATGTAAAATAAATAATACTATTGGATTACGAATGATTTTTTTCATTTTTTGATAACCAAAATCTAGTGTACAAAATGTATCGCCATGACTTAGTAAAATTTTGTCTTTACCTGTATAGATTGTCGTCATATCATCAATTAATTTCACCCCAGTATATTTTGCAAATTTATCACCAACTGCAAAATCATGGTTACCATAAAGAAAATATATTTGATAATATTGACTAGCTTGCTTAAGCTTTTCCATAATAAAGCTAGAAAATTCATTGATATCATCGTCACCTAGCCAATAATCAAAAAAATCACCCAAAATATAAAGTGAATCAAATTTATTCACAATTAATTTTTGCAGTAATTTAGCAAACAATTCATTTTTATCAGGAGTATCTGGCGACAAATGTAAATCAGAAATAAAAGCAATATGCATAGACCAAGGCAATCAAAAAGGTTAGTAAAATATGATATAATCTCAAACATTATACAATAACTGCAATTTTGCTGGTTGAATTTAAAAGAGTTTCGCATCAATATGATATTACCAATTTATAAAATGGGTTCAGAATGCCTAAAAATCGTCTCTACAGAAGTAGAGCCAGATGAATTTGGTAGTGAACCACTCGATCAACTGATACAAAATATGCATGAGACGCTCATTGACTCTGGTGGGGTTGGGCTTGCTGCACCACAAATTGGTGTGAATAAGCGGATATTATTAATTGAATACACTGGAAGCAAAATAACGCGTTATTCAGATATTGGTGATTGTGCACTAAAAGTAATTATCAATCCAAAAATTGAATTTATTGGCAATGAATATACTGCATTTAATGAAGGATGTTTGTCATTACCAAATTTACGCGGTGAAGTAATTCGCCCAAAAGCTTTGAAGTATAGCTATTACGACCAATTTGGCAAACAACACTCAGGCGAAGATAATGCTTTTTTTGCTCGAGTGCTTCAACATGAATTAGACCACCTAGATGGAATACTTTACCCTATGCGTATGCATGACATAAGCAAATTATCATACGCGGATATTATATAAATGAAAAAACTTACACCTATAAAAATTGTCATAATTATCATGTTAGTATTTGGTAGTTATAAATTCGTCTCACATATTTATGAGCGTCATGTAGCTAATCAAATGTATTCACAAATGGAGCAAATAGATGGCGCATTGGATAATTTACAAAAACAAGCGATACAATTACGTGCTGAAAAAGAAAGTAATATTGAAATCATGCAAGCTTTTAATGCGTTAACTGATAAAAATTATGATATTGCAAAAGCTGGATTTATCAAGCTTGTTAATAATATTAATTATGACAATCAAGTCGAGAGTCCATTGCTTCAATTAGCAACGAATACAACTTCAGCTACTTTTAAATTACATCGTAATCAAATTAAAGATCAAGTAAAACAATTACGTGCAAATTACAATCAGAAAATCATTGATTTTACCGAGCAAATTAAAGATTTAACCAATGAAGTACAAAAGTTAAACGATAAAACAAGTTCATTAAGCTCAGGTGATTTGCGTGATTTAGAAGCTGCGCGCTTAAAATTCTTAAGTGAAAAAATATCGGCTACAGTAACTGATTTAAAAGGCTCATTCTTAGAAGAGCTACTTGATGATGTTATCAAGCGCGATACGATTAATGAACAAGATAATGAGTAGCAAACTTATAAAAAACACAGAGTTAGTATAACTTATTAGTTATTATATGGCAGGATGAAAAATGTTTATATCAATTTATAAGGACAACATTATACTTTTTTAAATAATATATTAGAATAAATAATGTTAAATGGTATTTTATAGAGGTATACATAAATGATACAAGAGTTAAACTTATTTGATAAAGAATATGAAGTAATTCAACAAAGGAATAAAATTTGGTCTGGTAACTCTTTAATTCCAAAGTGGGTTAACCTAGAAGATGTTGGTCTAGATCAGTATTTTACTAACGACGACGTTGCAAAATATTGTTATGAGTCACTTAATAACCATCTATTGAAAAATAATGTTAAACCTGAAGATTTTACATTTATTGAGCCATCTGCTGGAAGAGGATCATTCTTTGATCTTTTACCAAAAACAAATAGAATAGGGCTTGATATATTTCCACTACACCCAGATATCATTAAGCAAGACTTCTTATCATGGAACCCACCTCACCAGAATAATAAATACATTTTTATTGGTAACCCTCCATTTGGATACCGAGCTTGGTTAGCTCTTTCTTTTATGAATCATGCGGCACAATTTGCTGAATATATTGGTTTCATTCTTCCGATGTCATTCCAAAGTGATGGCAAAGGAAACCCCAAGAATCGGATAAAAGGAATGGAGTTAATTCACTCTGAGAATATATCATCGGACAGCTTTCATTTACCTAACAATCAAAAATGTAAAGTAAATGCAGTATGGCAAATTTGGAAAAAAGGCTCTCCACAGCAAACAAACAAAAAAACTTGTAAATTATGGTTAGATTTATTTACTGTAGACATGAGAAAAGAGCGTTTATGTGGACAAGAAAAATTTCACAGCGCAGATTTCTTCCTTCAGAGAACTTATTATAATAAGCCACCAACCCTTGTTAAAACATTTGACGAAGTGAAGTATGTATGTGGTTATGGGTTAATAATAAAAAAAGACAAGGATCGTATAATTAATATATTAGATAATACAGACTGGAACAATTATAGTAATTTAGCAACTCATAATTGTCGCCATATTAGTATGTACCACATAGAGAAAGCTTTAATTGACCGAGGAGTCTATGATGTATGACTATGATCAGCTACTTGTGGAAATTATCGCAGAACATCACAATCATAGCAAATGGAACAATGCTATTTTTGGTGGTATAAAAACAATAAACAATACAAAAGTTGGATTAGTAGGTCAAATGTTTATAGAGAAACTCTGCAATGATCTTAAGCTAGATTGTCAATACCCCATGAAAAGCAATGGAAATAGAGAAAATCAAAGCCCATGGGACATAAAAATTAGCGGAATAAAATTTGAATTAAAAACAGCGACAGAAGATGTTAGCAATAATTTTCAATTTAATCATATTCGCTACCATAGAGATTATGATGCATTAATTTGCTTGGGAATATCGCCTGATAAAATTTTATTTAATGTATGGACAAAAGCTGAAGTTACCACAGGTAAAGCTGGTAAGCTAATTAGTATGGAAAAAAATGCAAATGCATCTTATAAATTAACAAAATCTCAACAAGGTCTACATAAAATAGAGTTATTTAAAATTAAAATAGAAGATCTCGCTTTAAAACTTACTAATTTATAGAGTATATGAAAAACTGAAAGAACAAAATGATAGAAGGTAATGAAAATCAAGTCGCGGGTAATTTCATCCGTGCAATAGTTGAAGAAGATTTAAAAACTGGCAAACATAGCCAAATAATTACGCGTTTCCCACCAGAGCCAAATGGTTATCTGCACGTAGGTCATGCTAAAGCAATTTGCCATAATTTTAGCATAGCTGAAGATTACAATGGTTTGTGTAATTTACGCTTTGATGACACCAATCCTGAAAAGGAAAATGACGAGTATGTACAGTCAATTAAAGAAAACATCTCATGGCTAGGTTTTAAATGGAATGGCGAGCCAAAATATGCATCGGATTATTTTGATAAATTATATGACTTTGCTGAATGGTTTATTACGCAAGGCTTGGCGTATGTTGATGATTTAACTCCAGAACAAATGCGCGAATATCGCGGCACGCTAACTCAAGCTGGTAAAAATAGTCCATATCGTGACCGAAGCGTAGAAGAAAATTTAGAATTATTCCGCCAAATGAAAGCTGGTAATTTTGCTGACGGTTTAAAAGTGTTGCGCCTAAAGATAGATATGGCATCGCCGAATATGAATTTACGCGACCCAGCAATTTATCGCATCAAGCGTGCACATCATATCCGCACTGGTGACAAGTGGGTGATTTATCCAATGTATGATTACACGCATTGTATTTCTGATGCCCTAGAGTCAATTACTCACTCTTGTTGCTCACTGGAGTTTGAAGACCATCGCCCACTATATGATTGGGTTGTCGATAAATTATTTACTGCTGGGTTATTACCAGCACGACCTCGTCAAATTGAGTTTTCACGCTTAGAGCTAGGTTATACAGTAACAAGTAAACGTAAATTGCATCAATTAGTAACTGAAGGTGTAGTTTCAGGATGGGATGACCCTCGTATGCCAACTATTGCTGGGATGCGTCGTCGCGGTTACACTCCAGATGGGATTAAATTATTTGCAAAACGTTGTGGAATTTCTAAATCTCCAAATCATGTCGATGTACCTGTTCTTGAGACAGCTATCCGTGAAGAATTAGAGAATAGCGCTCCACGCATTATGGCAGTATTAAAGCCAATCAAAGTAGTTCTGACAAACTATGTAGACGGTGAAACTGGCTCACGTGAAGCAGATTTTCATCCAAATCATCCAGAGTTTGGCAAACGATTATGTGAATTAACTAAAGAAATTTATATCGATGCTGATGATTTCCAAGAAGTTCCAGAAAAAGGCTTTCAACGATTAACAATCGGTGGTGAAGTTCGCCTACGTCATAGTTACGTAATTAAATGCAATGAGATTATCAAAGATGCAAATGGCAAAATCACCGAGTTACATTGCTCAATAGACCCAAACACATTAGGTAAAAACCCTGAAGGGCGTAAAGTCAAAGGTGTAATTCATTGGGTTAGTGTGTCTAAATCAATTCCAGCGGAAGTTAGATTATACGATAGACTATTTACTGAAATTGCACCAGACAGTGTTGATGGGCATGATTTTAAAGAGTTTATTAATCCTCACTCACTAGAAACAATTACAGCACACATCGAGCCTTCAGTATTAAATACCAATCCAGAAGATAGATTCCAATTTGAGCGTGTTGGTTACTTTGTAGCT
Organism: Neisseriaceae bacterium; assembly: GCA_003962895.1. GTDB lineage: Bacteria > Pseudomonadota > Gammaproteobacteria > Burkholderiales > UBA11063 > Aquella. The sequence goes on along the minus strand of RXKI01000072.1, from coordinate 748 downwards.
GATCGCTATGATTTTAATGCTAAAAACGGTAAATTAATATTTAATAAAACCGTTGGTTTAAAAGATACCTGGAAAAAATAGATTTAAGGCATCAATAAATTTGATGCCAATTCTTTAGGCTAAAATGATACTAACTAAACAACAAAAACGCTGGATATTAATATTGCTAATGGCAATGTTTTTTGTTGGCATGGCTGCAACTGATATATACGTATCGTCTTTACCGCAAATGGTAAAAGACTTCGCGACAACCGAAGCACATGTAAATTTAACGTTATCTGTGTATTTTATTGGTATTGCGGTTTCGGTATTGGTGGTTGGTGAACTCAGTAATCGCTATGGACGGCGCAGCATTACATTAATTGGTGTTGCCGCTTATGCTATCGCATCTTTTGTAATTGCCTTTTCGCCAAATCTTGAGTTAATCATTGCAATGAGGTTAATTCAAGCTGTTGGTGGTGCAATAATTGTCATTGTGCCAAGGCTACTTCTCAAAGACTGCTTAGATGAACAAGAACAAATTGCAGCCAATGGTGTTTTATTAATTGGCTTAATTCTCTCTCCAGCAATTGCTCCTGTAATTGGAGCATACCTAGCAAAGCTATTTGGCTGGCGAAGTTGCTTCATGTTTAGTGGATTAATGAGCGCAATATTGGTAATTATTGGTTATAAAATATTACCTGAAACCAATCAGAATATGTTGCCAAGATTTCACTCACTAACACACTACAAAATCCTATATACACAA
>RXKI01000097.1 GCA_003962895.1 Neisseriaceae bacterium | reverse complement strand
TAGTTAGAGAGGTTGCTGATTCTCGTTATGAAATTATTGCTGGTGAGCGCAGATATCGTGCAAGTAAATTAGCTGGTCTTGATACTATTCCAGTAGTTATTCGTACTTTAAGTGATGAAGAAGCTCTTGCTTTTGCCTTAATTGAAAATATACAACGTAAAGACCTAAATGTAATTGAAGAGGCAATCGGTTATAAACGCCTAATTGATGAGTTTGGCTTAACTCATGAAATGCTTGCTAAAGTTACTGGTAAATCACGAAGTAATGTAAGTAATACATTGCGTTTATTAAATTTAAGTGAGTATGTAACTAGTAAACTAATTGATAATTTAATTGATATGGGGCACGCACGTGCATTACTTAGTTTACCAAATGAAGTTCAAGATGAATTCGTTGATTTGATTATTAAAAATAAATCAACAACCGCTGAAGTTGAAAAAATGGTTGCAGCGTATCTACATGATCAACAATTTGGCATTAAAGATAAAAACCCTAGCAAGATTAAAAAAGATCCAGATATTTCACGTTTAGAAGAGTTTGTAGCAGATACAATTGGAATGACAGTTAATATTAAGCATAATAAAAGTGGTTATGGTAAATTAACAATTAGTTATTCATCAGTTGATGAGTTAGAAGAGTTTTTGTCAAAAGTGAATTTAACTAACTCATAAATTCTTCTAGAGTATACTGTTGTTACTCATGTTGTAAAGTTATAATCAAGAAATGCTTATTGATTTTCTTCGTCAATTAATTCATCTAATTGAGCATCAGCTGCAGATTGTTTTGTAGGTGGTGTTTTAATGCTGGATGAACTTTCGTTTTCATCATCAATCATGCTATCAATTGAAAAATCGTCTTCATTTGATTTAACGTTACTTTCAACAGGGAATTTATAATAACCTTTTTGCTGTAGATACAAGTCACGAATAGTTGCGTATGGGTCAAGAGACTGTTCTAACATCTCATCTTGACCTAAGTATTGTGCACGATTATCTAACTGACCCATAGCAAATATTGAATATGAGATATAGTCGTCTTTAATAATCCAGAATAATGGATTGAAGTATACATCAGGCACAACACCTAATTGATCTCTTAGTGTACCAGGACCCAAGAATGGTACTAAGAAGTAGCCACTATCTGTCCAACCCCATGTTTGTAATGTATTACCGAATGTATTTTTATGCTCTGGTAAGCCAAGTGAGCCAGCCACATCAACTAAACCCAGTATACCAATTGTTGAGTTAAGTGAAATACGCATAAAGGTTTGCATGGTATTCATACCATCTAATTGAAGAATATCGTTAGCTAGACTAACGAAGTCACGCAAATTAGTATAGAAATTAAATAATGCATCACGAATTGGTTCTGGGATATACGTATAGGCTACAGTAGTTGGACGAAGAACGTAGGTATCCATAGCCATATTAGCAGCAAATATAGGCCTATTCCATGCCTCATAAGGATCATTTGGATTTGCGCTAGTAGCACAACCTGAGATTGTGCTGGCTATAATAGCACAATAAGTTATAAGTTTTTTTTTCACAGCCACATTAAAGTGAAATGCTATATACAGAACATAAGTCTTGCAAAGCTTGGCTTAGATTTATGAATTTCACAGACTTTGTGCTTTTTGTTTTTATGTAAACTAGAGAAGCTAATCCAGCAGAAGTGATGTTATTTATATTGGCACAATCAATAGTCTCAACATCAACAATACTGATGTTTTTTAATAATTTTGGTATATTACTTACTGTTAATTGAGCTTCTTCTAGCTGGATAATCATTATTTTAAATTACTTTTGTAAAGCTGTTACTTTTTTTTGTAATTGACTAATTAAACCATCAATACCATCTTTATTGATAATTTCATCAAATTGACTACGGTATGTCACTACGATACTAATATTTTCAATTTTAACATCATAGATTTTCCACTCATCTTTAGTTTGAGCTAAGAAATAATCTACAGCAACAGTTTTTGTTTTACCATCACTAGTCGCAGGTAGGGTAATAGTTGTTTTAACTGTTGCTTTATTTTTATTTGCATCATTGATATTCGCACTTGCTATATTGATGCTAGAGCCAGCAAATTTAGATAATGCTGTAGCATAAGTATTAACCAGAAGTTGTTGGAATAAATCTATAACTTGATCTTGTTGTTCTTTTGATGCTTCTTTCCAATGAGAACCCATTGCACTAGCAGTAATTAATTTGAAATTAATTTTAGGTAATATACCATTTTGAATTAACTTAATAGTTTCTTTATTGCTTTTATTTGCATTAACTGCATCACTTAACAAATTTGCACTATCTTTTACAACTACACAAGGTGCCGTAACATCGCAGTTTTTAGCGCTAACTGTAACGGTAGTTTGATCAGCAAAGCTTGCTGCTATAGTAAAAGACAAAATCAATGTTGTTAATAATTTTTTCATATATTTTCCTTGTTTATTTTGAGCTCATGTTAGTCATGAACTTACCGATTAATTGCTCTAGTATCATTGCCGATGAAGTATAGCTAATAGTTTCACCATTTTGTAAAGTTTCTGTGTCGGCACCTGATTTTAGTCCAATATATTGTTCACCAAGCAATCCAGTGGTTAAAATTTCAGCTGATGAATCAGATGAAAATTTATATTCATTATCAATTTGCATTGTAACTTTAGCTTGATAAGATTGTGGATCTAAAGAAATATCACTAATTTTACCAACTGTAAATCCAGAAACCTTAACTGGTGCATTATTTTTTAATGAGCCAATATTAGTAAAATCAGCGTATAACGTATACGTGTTTTTATTGTAGTTATTAAAACTGACGATGTTTGCTACTTTTAGTGATAGAAATATTGTACAAACTATCCCAATTAGTACAAAAACACCGACCCAAAAATCTAAAGTTATTCTTTTCATTAAATACCTTGATTAAAACATAAATGCGGTTAATATAAAATCTAGTGCTAACACTGCAAGAGCAGAATGTACAACTGTTTTAGTTGTCGCTGATGAAATTCCTTCTGCTGTTGCTTTCGATGTTACACCATGAAATACTGCTAATAAAGTAATACAGATTCCAAAAATAAATGATTTAATAATGCTGTTGATTATATCATAATTAAAACTAACACTATCTTGCATTTGTGACCAGAAAGCTCCATTGTTTAAGCCAAGCAATGTAACTCCAACAAAGTGTCCGCCGAGTATCCCACACGTATTAAATAATACATTTAAAATAGGCACAGCAATTATGCCAGCCAATAATTTTGGTGCAAAGACTTTACTAACAGGGTTTACCGACATTACTTGCATAGCATCTAATTGCTCTGTTGCTTTCATTAAACCTATTCCTGCTGTAATTCCTGAGCCGGCACGCGAAGCAAATAAAATTGCACTTAATACGGGTCCTAGTTCACGTAATAGTGATAGGGCAACCAATGAGCCAAGTACACTAACTGAACCAAACCTTTGTAATGTGTTATATCCTTGTAGAGCTAATACCATCCCAACAAACCATCCAGATACAGATATGATTACTAATGACAAAACGCCGCTAAAAAATAATTCTTTTATAACTAAGTGAAATCTTCGTAAACAGTATGGAATGCTTGCTATTATTTGTAATATTAGCATAAACATAGCACCAAGCATAATAATGAATGAGGTTACAGGGTTACCAATTTTTGCAATAAATGATATTATTTTATTCATTGATACTAATTTAATCCTAAATATTCTTGATATGATTTATTACTTTGGTATTTATAAGCAAATGGTCCATTAACAGCGCCATTGATAAATTGTCTAACTGCTGGGTCTTGAGTGTTTTTTATTTCATCAACGGTCCCATGAGCGATTACTTTGCCATTTGACATGAAATATACATAATCAGCTATCTCAAATGTTGCTTCAATATCATGTGATACGATAATTGACGTTTGCTTTAAATTGGTATTCATTGATTTAATTAACATTGCTATGGTATTTAATGAAATCGGATCAAGTCCAGTAAATGGTTCATCATACATCATTAATTTAGGATCCATTACCATTGCACGAGCAAGTGCAACACGGCGCGCCATGCCTCCTGATAGTTGGTCTGGCATTAGATGTTGTGTACCACTTAAGCCAACAGATTCTAATTTCATCGCAACTATAATATCAATGATTTCTTTTGGTAATTTAGTATGTTCCATTAATGGAAAAGCAATATTATCACGAATGCTCAAGTCTGTGAATAATGCACCAAATTGAAACAGTACACCCATGTCCTTTCTTATGTTAGCAAGATTTTTTTCGCTGATATTATCTAAACTTTGTCCAAAAACATTCACTGTGCCTTTACTAGCAGAAATTTGACCAGAGATTAACTTTAATACAGTTGTTTTACCGCTGCCACTTCCGCCCATTATGGCGGTGATTTTACCAGTAGGGATATTGATATTGACGTCATGTAAAATAACTCTATCCTCATCATATGAGAAATCTATATTTTTTAATTCGATGATATTTTGCATAACTTTGTTTGATTCATTTTTTTAAAATAGCAATCTTTAAATTGCAGTTCACTACAAGTGTTAGCCTAAACTTGTTAAATAGGCAACAAAATTATATCATATGACTAATGTATTTTCAATTAAGTAAATCAGTATAAAAAAATAAATTGCTATAATAATGTTTATAAATTAAATTTTGGTTGATAAATTGAATAAATATTTGCGATTAATTAGGTTTGATAAGCCTATAGGGACATTGTTATTACTGTGGCCAACATTGTGGGCTTTGTTAGTTGCTTACCATGGTGTAATTAATTTTAAGGTTTATTTTGCTTTCATTATGGGCGTGTTCTTAACACGTTCGGCTGGTTGTGCAATCAATGATTTTGCTGATGTTAAATTTGATGGTAATGTAGCACGAACAAAAAATAGACCGCTGGTTTCAGGTGAACTAAGACGACGGGACGCATTAGTTGTTACATTGGTGCTTAGTGTGCTTGCGTTAATAATTGCATTAATTTGTTTAAAAACAACTACATTATTATGGACTGTCCCAGCGTTTTTTATATTTGTTACATACCCGTTCTTTAAGCGATTCTTTCCAGTGCCACAGTTATACTTGGCTATTGCTTTTAGTTTGGGTATATTGATGGCATTTGTTGAAGCTGGTGTTGGTATCAATTTAAATGCTATTTTATTATTTTTAGCAAATTTATTTTGGGTGTTGGCATATGACACCATTTATGCGTTGGTTGATATAAAAGACGACTTAAAGGTTGGCATGAAGACTTCAGCAATTACTTTAGGTAAATTTGTTATACCTATAATATTAATTAGTTATATTATCTTAATCATATTGATGGTGAATGTTGCGTATTTTGAAAAATTTTCAGCGGTGTTTTGGATTTGTTTAGCAATCTGTACGTTATTAATTATAAAAATAATGATAGACATAAAAGATAAAAACCCAGAGAAATGCTTTAAAGCTTTTTTATTTAATAATTACATAGGCATGGTTTTATGTGTGGGTTTTGCTTTGTCATATTGGTTAAGATGAGATATTAGTGAAAATTGAACTTACTGACATAGAATGGAAGAATAAGCTACCAGATGAGTGTGGGGTTTATCGATACTATAATATTGATAATGAGCTTTTATATGTTGGGAAGGCGATTAATCTAAAGAAACGCGTTTTATCATATTTTAAAAAATCGCAAACACTATCACCGCGTATAGCGCATATGGTTAGTAAGATTTCATATATTGAAATCACCATTACTGATAATGAAACTTCGGCTCTTCTTCTTGAAAATAATTTAATAAAAAACCAATTTCCACGCTATAACATTCTATTTGTTGATGACAAAAGTTATCCATATATCAAAATAAGAAAACACGACTATCCTGTACTTGAGTATTTTCGTGGCAAAATTAATTCTAAAGATGATTTTTACGGACCATATCCAAATAGTTTTGCAGTGAAGCAGGTGATTGAGCTACTTCAAAAATTATTCCTATTACGCACGTGTAGTAATAATGAGTTTAATAATCGTAGCAGACCATGCATGCTTTACCAAATAAAACGTTGTTCAGCACCGTGTGTTGACTATATAATTGGTAATGATTATCAAGCTAATATAACCAATGCAAGAAAATTTCTTCGGGGTGAGTATTCTGCATTAATAAAAGATTTAACTAATAAAATGCATGAGCTCTCAGATGAAATGCAGTTTGAAAAAGCCGCAGTAATCCGTGATCAAATAACCTCAATTAATGATCTT
>RXKI01000064.1:6202-6344 GCA_003962895.1 Neisseriaceae bacterium | reverse complement strand
AAGATAATAATTGATCACAAATATCAGATACTTCTAATATTTTCTCAATATTCTTCTCTACACCTCCAATATACTGAGCAGCATAAACCTTTTTAACATCTATACCGTTAGCTACTTGTTCAGCTAATAGATCTAATACCCA
>RXKI01000064.1:0-6130 GCA_003962895.1 Neisseriaceae bacterium | reverse complement strand
TTTCTTACGTTCAATAGTACCATTTTTCAATCCACTATCTATCCATTCCATAACACTGAAGTCAGGATTTTGAGCTTTCATACGACTCACATAACCACGTAAACCATATGCATCTTTTTCACCATTTTCAATAATAGCTACCAATTCATCCGTAGCTTTAAGAATCGCATCTTCTTCAATCATACTCAAATCTTCCATAGTTTTATGATTATCTACGGCATATGGATTAGTTACACACAAATCTAACTCTATCATATAACCTTCTACAACTTCACCGGCAATATTCATAGTAGTTAAAAATGGTTTTAAATAATTGCTATAATAGCCTTTTAAGTTATTATTAACAGCTTTAATACCATCTTCAGTCTTTTCAGCAGCTAATGCTACATCTTTGAGAGATGGCAACCAATCATAACGACCAGTAGCACAACCGATAGCAGCTAACATACCTCCTTTAAATGCAGCAGAAGACAATACCGCTACATCTTGACTACGTAGATTCTCATCTAAATTAGCAAACGATGTGGTTGATGCTTTGACGCCTCCAAACTTCATTGCTGTGACTACACGACATGGGCCATTAGATAAGATCCAATTATCAGGAACTAAGATATCACCTCCTACTGTGGCAAACTGTAATTTTTGACTATATAAAGTACAATCATCAATTAAAAATACCTTAGTCTTAACAGTCCATAAAACTTTAGCATTATCTAGTTTTTCAAAACGAGACACTGTTTTGTTAGCATTCTCACGTAATCTTACTTTAATGTCTCCAGCTTCATCTTTAAAAAACTCCACTAAACATGGAAGAGTTGTCATAGGAGTTACATAACCTTGTAAAGCTTCAGATGGTGATACTACCCCAGTACGTCCATACTTCTCAGAGAAGTTAGCAGCAGGTGCAGGTAATCGTTCTAAAGTTTTAACTAAATTGTTATGTTTCTCTTTACGAACTAATACTAACAGTTTTTTCTGTCCTTTGTTAGCACTCTCAAACAGAGTTTTAACATCAATATTATTCTCTTTGAGAACTAACAATAAAGCTAAAGTATCTAATCCTTTATTAAAGGCATATGGAGCTTTAGTATACCGTTTAATATTCTCTAAGCTTGTAATAAGAGTATTCTCATTATGAATTTGAACACGTCTTAATACTTCTTCTGTATTACGATTTAAGTTGTCTAAACTCAATGTAAGTGTTGAAGTCCGAAGAAATGTTAATGGTTGACCTTCTACAGGAGTTAGTACTGATCCTTTAGGAGCAATTATTGTTAACCCTGTATCACGTAAACCAATACTAATATCAGTCTTAGATGGACTATATTCTTGAACTAAAGTACGAGTTCTTTCTTCTCCATTAAGAAGTTTATATGTAACTTCATTTGGATTAGTAGTGTAGTTATTCAAATACTTAATAGCTTCATTTAACTTAGCTAAAAGTACTTCTGCTGTATTTTCTGCATGACACAGTTTAATACTCTCTTTCATAAACTCTAATTTAGATACAGAGTTAGCTTGATTTTTGAATTGTTTCCCACGTAAATATGTACGTTGAGTAACAACAAGGGATAATACCGCTAAACCTATTTCAGATTCCTCTCCTAATTCTTCTAGTAAAGCTACACCAGTAACCATTTTGGCTGCTGTCTTTAAAGATCTAGATCGAACTTTTCGTAATTCTTCCTCACGTTTAAGTTGAGTTAAGGTCAGTGACTCTTTAACATGTTCACTGATATCCTCAGCGACAAATGAAGAAAAGATGTCTTCTAAAGACATAGTTACTTTAGTGTTCATGGTGTTTTCCTCTTCTGGATTAAAACCCGTTAATAAATCAGTTGATTGAGTATTGTTCATAACAGATTCCTCGGTTGTATGGTTTTGATTTACAGTATTCATAACTTATTCCTTTTGATTAAATATCAGTCATTAAAAAAGATCTTCTTTATTAAGAAAATCTATTTCATTTTGAATCAATGTGTCTACTAACCAGTAATAGCCAATTATAGCTAATACGGTTAATATAAATATAACTAAAGATAACATACTAGATTACTACCCTAAATCAGATTAGAAAGGTAAATCATCTTCCTCAAGAGAAACAAATGTAGAATTAAATCCATTTCCAATTGTTTCTATTTGATTGCCATATACAGATTCAATAGTGGTTGAAGTAAGATCCTCTTGTGAATTTAAATAGTTCACAATTGATTCATACTCCATAGACCACCAATCATAATTATCATCAATAATAGCAGTTAAATAATAAGTATCATAATCATATTCTCCAGTTTCATAATTATATGTTTGATATTGTAAATCAGATTTAGTAGCTATAGAATAATGAGACCATAAGTTACCAGCTTCCTTACGAATATCATTAAATTCTGATTTATGAATAACATATCTATCATTTAAATAACCGCTATTCGTATAATCCATAAGAACTACAGCTTTAATTGTAGTATCTTCCATAATATCAATATATCTCAACTCATTACACATATTATCAGCAATCCTTTCATATCGTTTGATTTCATCAAATGCATTTTTACATAAGATTTCTCTTGTAAAATCATAATCAGATATTTCAAAATGCATATTATCCATTGCATCATATAGTTTAACTAATACTGCAATCTTATTTCCAGATAATGCAATACGTTTAAGATTATCTTCTGAAGACTCTCCTTCTAACTTAGTCACTAAACGAAGAGCTTCTTTCTGTTCATCAGTCTCTAAGAACTGATCACATAAGATATATAACTCTTCAGTAGTAAGATTATGTAATTCACCACAGTCCTCTACTACATCATGAAGCATAGCCACTACCGCAGCTTGATGATGTCCTTTAGAACATAACTCATTAGCTACACGAAGAGGATGATTAACATATTCCTCACGGTTACGTCTTACTTGACCTTGATGCATAGTACGAACAAAGTTTTCAACAACTGATAATACAGACATAATATGTCTCCTTAGTTAAAATAAATATTTAAAGAATGGAAAGTTTCATTACCCCATTCCCATGTGTTATCACTAATAACAGTGATTTCTTCTCTCTTCTCAAGAAACTTAATCAATCTATATGATGTAGTTTCTCGTGCATCTAAAAAGAACCGATTCGTATCAAAAACTTCTTTTAATAATCTTTTAACTTCCATTAACTCAACTAACGAAAGTTTTGAAATAGATGCAAAATCTACTATTTCATCTTTAGTACAAAGAATATAAGTAGTATTATTGTAAATAGCAAAAATGTCTTCACTCTCACAATATTCTTTTAAATCATTACGACTACTAATAAATTGTAATGAACGCATATACTCTGGGTAACATTCTTTTTCAATCTTAGCAATATTTGTAACCATTGCTTTAAAAGAACGTAAAGATAAACAATCAACATGTAAGTAAGTAAACATACTTAATTCCTCTTTAAATTAGCAACAAGTAGCTAAGATACTTATATCACCATCATCAATTAAATGCTGTTTTACATAAGCTTCTGAAGCAGCAACAAGATAATGATTACGACCATCCATATATGAACAAGGAGTAATCATACGAGTAGCACGTACACTATCTAAAAGTTTACCAATAACAGACAGAACATATTGAGTCATACCATAACCTGTTTGACCTATATATACTGAATCAATCATTAGTTTCCCTAGCAATTGATTAGCTAACTCTTTAAACATTAATGCAATAGGCTCATATCTATTACGTTCAGACACATTAACTTCTACAGAATCAAATACAACTCCATTATCTTGATTTCTCCATGCCCATGATTGAGCTACGATAACACCATTCTTACGGACTACATACACAGCACTATCAGCTTGCTCGTATGAATGAACAGCACAAGATCTACCAGCACCGCTAATGTGTTGACAGCATGATGTATCTAAACCAATCAATAATACAGCAGGATCATCAGCATCTAATTTCTCTAGTGTATAATTGTGACCTACACCTTCAATAGTGCTACCATCTATTCGTATAAAAGGAAGCATCTCCGAAGTCTTATTAGTTAAACCTTTCACCTCGCTAATAAACCGTTGAAAGTCAGAATTTGATAATTCATGACGAGCACATAAATCAACTAAGTGTTCAAACCCTTCTGGTACATTAGTATATCGTTGAGTACGCACATACTGTAAAAATTGTTCCTTAGATTTGAATACTTCCATATCTGGTCTTACATAACCAGCATACTTAGCTAAATCTTCATTATTAAAGAAGAATTGGTTCCATTGTTGGCTAAGAACACAGTTTACTGGTTTGATATCAGACACATTAACATAAAAATGAGGATCAACATACTTACCTCTTTTATCTGATGGTTCATTTTTAGTAAGAACATCTACAGCATGAACACCAAAAATATTAGCTATATTAATACAATCTACCAGCATAGATGCTTCACTAACAGAATAGAAAGGATCATAATCTTTAAGTTGATGAATACCTTCTTTCTTCATTGCATTTAATGCTTTAATATTAATTACTGAAGGAATATCTTTAGATTGGATATATACCCCATGTTCTTTAAAGAACTTACGTGCTTTAGGTTGTGATGGATGATTAAGTACCATACGATTCTTACCCGCTAGCTTCAAATCTTGAACTTCTTTAACACATTCCCAATTAATAGAACGTTTCGTTACAGTGTATTTGAAACGACTATCTATTATTTGAGTAGGTATTGAGTTAATTGCTTCATGAATAGCAGCATAGCGTAACTCGTTATAATTTAATTTACCAAGTATAACGAAAACTGAGGGGGTAACATATTTAATTTGTAAACCCATTCGAGCATTTGTCCAAAACTTAATTCCTTTAATTAGAAATTTAAAGTCTGAAATACTCAGACCTTTACACATATTTGTACCATACATATATGAGCCTAAATCTCTAACAAGTCTGCTTGATTGGCAATTAATAAAAGCAGATTGTAATAAAATTATCTTTCTAATTTCTTTAGAACTTAGACTAATTGTTTTATTAAAACTTGCTCTATGATAATTAGTTTCTATACATGATAAGAATGCAACTGAATTTAATGGGATTTTATTCCATATTGCTCTTAGAGGATAATCTAAATAACTGATATTAGATTGACCAAGTGTTTTTAAGCACTCTTTTAAGTACTCTAAACCTACCTCTTTAACAAAGTCATGTACATGGTGTTCATTCCAAGCACGTAATGCAAGTTTTAGTACCATTCCTTCATAACCTTTACGAGTAAACTCTCTAGTTTTAAAGAAATTAACCGCATCCATTACTTGATAAGCCGTATGCGAATTTGTAAAATACTTGTCTAAGTATTCTTTCGTACGGTGGCTTAATTGTAACTCATTACTGATATTCATATAGTAGTCATAGTTATAGCTATTACCCTTACTATTACGAATGAAATACCAAGCTTTAAATATTTCATTAATAGTGTTATTAGCCATTTCAGATTTAATATTTACTAAATCCAAGCCTTCGATCTCTTCAATCTGGATATCCATTTGAATATCTAGACTACCTCTCTTAACATCTTTAATAGATGCTACTTGAGTATTCATTTCAGATACCATAGCTTTAGTTTGACGAGATAATTTCATATCTAACTTGCCTCTATGTATTAAATATTATCCATTATTAATTTGGTCGTAAATATCTATTGTTACTTCATTGATGTATTTAAATACTTTAGTAGAAGTCTTACGGACAGCATTACGAATTTCTTCAGTAACCATACCATCAATCCATTTAATATAGATTTTACCAGTACCATGTTGAGTGTAATATAAAGTTACAGGTAAAGGATACTGGAATGATTTAGTTTTGATATTCATGAAGTAAGGTTTAACCTCTTCATAATTCATCACTGCATTCATAGCATCTACGTGGAAGCTAGTTTTCATTGCTTCAGGAAAAGAAGAACCACGAATTAAAGATGGTGCATGTTGGAAACCAGAGTTATGTTTCCAAGAAACTAAGTAAGTTTTCATATCTATTTCTCTCTTTACTTACTAATATAAAATCTTAAGCAGTAGTTGCAGCAGCGAAAGCTTTTGCAATAATACCTACAAACTTAGAAATACCAGCTTTTGCCACTACTCCTAATTTG
>RXKI01000078.1 GCA_003962895.1 Neisseriaceae bacterium | reverse complement strand
TTCTTGCCGTTTAAACCAGGGTTAGTTGGTGGGCATTGTATTGGTGTTGACCCATACTATCTAACTTACCGTGCTGAGCAAATGGGTTACATTCCTCAGGTGCTTTTGGCTGGTCGTCGTATCAATGATAACATGGGGCGATACGTGGCTCGTAAAGGAATTAAGTTAGTTTTAAAACATGGACTTGATTTATCTAATTTACAAGCTGCTGTACTTGGGTTTACTTTCAAAGAAGATTGCCCAGATGTACGTAATACTAAAGTGATTGATATAATAAAAGAGCTTGAAGATTACAATGCCAAAGTATATTGCTGTGATCCAGTTGCAGATATAGAAGATACTAAGCATGAATACGGTGTAAGTCTTGCTGATTTTAAAGATATCCCGCAAGTTCCATTACTAATAGTAGCTGTTGCGCATCAAGAGTTTAAAAAACTAAAATTAGATGAAATATTATCTAAAGTAAAACCAGGTGGTGTTATTTTAGATGTTAAATCATTATTGCCAAAAGAAGAAATAATCAAACGTGGTTATATCTTGTGGCGTTTATAAAGTAAACTTTAAATTAATAAACCACTCTATTGTCAGAGTGGTTTATTAATTCTCCACATCTACCGCATGATAAACATCCTGATGAACCTTATTAAAATTTTGGTCTGCTTACAGCTTTGGGATCATTTACGAGAAACGATACACGCCAACTGTATGAAAGCCTACCAATATAAGATCATCATTGGTTCCAGAATGCTGTACCTAATACACGAATAGGGTAGAGAATGATTTATTCTAGCACTCCATCATGAGTATTGCAAGTAATTTACGTAAAATTATTATTGTGGTGCATATACAAATTATAAAATTAGAGCTACTCAGTTAGTTATAATTACGATTATTTATTAAAAAAGCATAAGAGTATATAAATGAATTTAATTAAACAAAATTTGTTGGGGCTAGTCGGTTTAATGATACTTTGCGCTGGTATTGTATTGCCACAGGGAATTGCGCAAAATTTTTGTAATGTAGTTGGTATTTCAGCCTTAATTGTTTATGCATTTTTGGGTAAGAATGATTTTTTCTTTTATCTAGAAATAGTTGTACTGATAGGTACTATTATGAAGATTTTTAATGTTGAGACTACATTAATGTTTGCAGTATTGATTATTGCGACTATTATTTCATTTGCTATAATTTTTCGTAATCCAATTTATCGCTCTTGGGATATTATATTTGGAGTAGTCGGTATTTCAGGGTTGATCTATGGCTATGCAACACTTAGTAATTATGGTTATGCAATTGGTGGTCTTGCAACCATTGTTTATAGCCTGATTGGCTTTAGTAAGGGTATTAAGAGCGCTTTGGTTTTTGCACTACTTAATACTATTTATAGTGCACTAGCAATTTATATGATAATTTCACACTAATAAAAAAGGTACTTAATATTTAAGTACCTTTTTTATTTATACATTAAACCTAAAGTGCATTACATCGCCATCTTTTACAATGTACTCTTTTCCTTCTAGGCGCATTTTTCCAGCTTCTTTAGCTCCTTGCTCACCTTTGAATTGAATGTAGTCATTGTAAGCAGTTACTTCGGCACGGATGAAGCCTTTTTCAAAATCAGTGTGAATCACACCAGCTGCTTGAGGAGCTGTTGCACCAATTTTAACTGTCCAGGCGCGCACTTCTTTTACCCCAGCTGTGAAATAAGTTTGTAAGCCTAGTAAGTTGTAACCAGCACGAATTAAACGATTTAACCCAGGCTCTTCCATTCCCATATCTTTTAGAAACTCTATTTTGTCAACATCTTCAAGTTCTGCTATTTCAGACTCTATAGCCGCACATATTGCAACGATTGGTGCATCTTGTGTGGCTGCATAGGCAGTTAATTTATCCAAATGAGCGTTATTAGTAAATCCATCTTCACTTACATTTGCTACAAACATCGCAGGCTTAATCGTAAGTAAACATAATGGTTTAATAATTTCAATTTCTTCAGCATCTAATTTAAATGTGCGAGCAGGTTTCCCTTCATTTAGATGCGGTAATAATTTCTCAAGAGTTGCAACTAATTTTTGTGCATCTTTATCACCAGACTTAGCTTTTTTGTTTTCGCGTTGAATTGTTTTTTCAACTGTTGCCATATCAGCCAGAGCCAATTCCATCGTAATCACTTCAATATCATCAATCGGATCAACTTTACCATTTACATGAACCACATTATCATCTTCAAAGCAGCGCACTACATTAACTATCGCATCAGTCTCACGGATATTTGCCAAGAATTGATTGCCCAATCCTTCACCTTTAGATGCTCCAGCAACTAACCCAGCTATATCAACAAACTCAACAATTGCAGGTTGCATGCGTTGTGGATTTACTATTTTTGCCAATTCGTCCATACGACTATCTGGAACTTCAACTATACCTACATTTGGTTCAATTGTACAAAACGGATAGTTTTCTGCGGCAATTCCTGCTTTAGTTAACGCGTTAAATAGAGTTGATTTACCAACATTTGGCAGACCAACAATTCCACATTTTAATGACATAATAGTAATCCTAGAAAGTGATTGTATAATAAACCTTGGATTTTAGCATAATTAACCAACTTCACTTATGAATTGTCTTTGTTTTAGGTTGTGGATAAATTACTGTTTGGCAAGAGTTTGCATAGCTAATTGCAAATCATCCCATGCGAGTTTTTTATTCTCTGGTGCACGCAATAGGTAAGATGGGTGGAATGTAGCAATTAATGGAATACCATTATACTCATGAACTTGATTTCGAAGTTTATTTATTGCGAGATCGCTATTTAGTAATGTTTGTGATGAAAATTTACCTAGAGTAACAATAATATCTGGCTTAACTAACTCTATTTGTTGTTTTAAATAAGGGTAGCACTGTTGAATTTCGTTATCTTTTGGGTTGTGATATTCAGGAGTGCAACACTTAATTAAATTGGTAATATATACATCTTCAGAAATTTTCAGGTTCATTGCAATTATCATCTTGTTTAGTAAATCACCAATTTCACCCACAAACGGTAGACCTTGTTTTTTTTCTTGCGCATTAGGTGCTTCACCAATAAACATCCACTTAGCATTGCGATTACCTTTGTCAATCACGACATTCGTGCGACCATTCCATAATTGGCATTTGTCACAAGATTTGATTGCTTGTTCCAATTCTTGCCATGTTGTTATGGATTCAGGAGATATGTTTATTGTCTTTGGTGGAGTTATGGTATCTATAATTTGTTTGATTTCTATTATAGGCTCAGGTGTAGTCTCCTCAACTTTAGAAGGTGTTGTTGAAATTTGTATCTCTGGTAATTTAGTTGGTTTTTTCTCGACCTGACTCTCGCTTAAAGAAGTTTTTAGCGAACTTATCTTAAATTCAGTTGCGATATTTTGTCTAAATTTCCATAAGGTTGGAATTAATAAGTCGAGTGTTTTTTTCATTGTTGATGATTAATAATATTTGTTCTTGCCATGAGTATAGCATCAAATTTATTACCATTAATTGTGTAATAGTTTTTGCGAATGCTAATTTCATTGAATTGCAGTTTACTGTATAAATGAATAGCATTTGCATTGCTTGCTAATACTTCAAGGAAAATTTGTTGTATGCCATCTAATTCTAGTTGTTGGCAGAGATTACCTAATAAATAATTACCATAGCCGTTGTTTTGTGAAGATTTTGCAATTACAATTTGTAGAACCTCAGCTTCATCTATAATTTTACTAATGACACAAAAACCAATTAATTGGTCATTAGCAAACAATCCCGAAACAGTATGGTTTGGGTCATTAAAAGAATCTTGGTAGTTTAACTTTGACCAAGGTGTGGTATTAGCTTCATTATCTAGCTGAAATAATGCATCAATATAACTTGAATCAAGTATGGATATGATTAAATTCATTGTTTGGATTGTTTTTGTTCTTCTAGATTTAGCGCAACTTTATTGCGTAGATATAATAGCTCAGCTTCATGTGCGGCGCATGGTTGAGATTTGCCTGATAAAACTAAATTAATCATAGTCGCTGCACTTGGGTAGTTCGACTCAATATATTGTATATTTTGTGATGATATATCTTGGTTAAATATTTCTGTATAAGCCGTCCAACCGTTTCCTGTAATGATAGTGTCATCATCATTAATCAAATTGTGCTTGCTAAGAACGCTACTTAATTGTTCTGGGTTAATTAGTTGTGGTTCAATAAGATAATCACCATTGTTATCAAACCCAGCAAGATAAATTTGTCCAAGCTTGGCATCTAGGGCTATGATTGAGTTAGTTTCTGTATTTAATGCATTGTGATACATCGCAAACATATTTACGGGGTATAGTGGGATTTTCAATGAATATGCCAATGACATCGCAACACTCAAGCCAATACGTAAGCCAGTAAATCCACCTGGTCCTGCGTTATAACTAATGCTAGTTAAATCTTGTAGCTTAGTATCGTTTTCAGTAAGTAATTGATTAATTTTTGGTAGAATAAATTCAGATTGTTTATTGCCAATATCTTCGCAAATTATATGAGTTGATTGATCTTTGTGTAATGCTAAAGACAGAAAATTATTTGCAGTATCTATTGCTAAAATATTCATCGTTACAATCTTTCTGATAGCTGCTTGAGCATAAATGTTTCAGGTTCAGCTAAAATGTTAAACACTTCAATGTTTGAACTCTTTTTACTTATTTTAGACTTGTTTTCCAAATTTAACTTATTACTAATTTTTATTCCGACCCATTCTAAATTTTGGCAAATACTCTGACGTAATTTCGCAGACTTAAGACCAACTGATCCAGTAAAAATAATACCGCTTATGCCATTTAATTTAGTGCCAAGTTGATAAATTAAAGCAGTAATTCTGTCAGTTAATTCATTCTGCAAAACACTATCGTTATTTAGATATTCATTGTAATAAACTTTGCTAGAATTATCTTTGATTGCATTTACACAAAGCTCGTCTTTTGAGACATAAACGATTATCCACTTATTTTTCTTTATTGATTGCTTAGTGAAGTCACTTAGTTTTAATAAAATACTTGAAAATAACAAACCTTTACTGGGTGTTGAAGCTTGTGTATTGTTATCAAAGTTAATTGAATTAATAACTTCAGTTTTGGCGTGAAACGAGTTGCTAAAACATGCATAATGTTTAGCTTGAGTAAATTTACCAAAAATAGCTTCTGCTAAGTCTATTTCCAATTTGTCTATTAATCGCTCTTCCTCTATTTGCTGCTTCAAAGTATTTAATAATGGTGTATCTAAACGCAGAATATCATTGTTTTGAGTATCATGATTGCTAAGTTTATAAATGACGATATTTGGCTTTAAATCATTCAAAAATGAATGCTCTGCGATTTTTGAGTATTTATTTTCATGAGCTACATCAATTTTCAATGATGAATCATGTGTTTTTTGATGTTGACTATTAAATATCTCCCATGAGTACTCATTTGAATCTGACACATCAATCAAACCACGCATTTGTAATACGAATTTTTTTTGATATGTTTTATAAAGTGAGTAAACAATTGATGATTTTTTATGAAATACAGTGAGGATTAACATTAGTAAATACTTTAGCTTGCTGCTATAAAAGATTATTTAATTCCGTAATTTTATCATCATTAGCTGTTTGTTTGAAGAGTTTGTAGTTAGCATGCTTTACTCAATATTGTGTTAAATTTTACCTGTTTGTTGTATGATATAATTATTGATTATTTTAAATTTTGCATTAAGCGATCTTATGACCAAGAAATTTTTACCGTTTGCCTTACCTGATATTGGTGAGGAAGAAGTTACAGAAGTAGTTAAAACATTGCGCTCTGGGTGGGTGACTACTGGACCTAAAACAAAAGAATTTGAGCAAGAGTTTGCTAAATATATTGGTGGAAACGTCGAAGTGATCTCAGTTAACTCTGCAACTGCCGGTCTTCATCTTGCATTGGAAGCAATTGGAGTTGGTGCAGGAGACGAAGTAATTGTGCCGACACTTACATTTACAGCAACTGCTGAAGT
>RXKI01000056.1 GCA_003962895.1 Neisseriaceae bacterium | reverse complement strand
GTGACCCTGATATTATGTCTGTAAAATATATGGATCCACAGTTAAACTTTTCCAAAATTAATGTAGCAACAAGTATGGAAATCGCTCAATCCAAAAACATAAACTTTTATTTCACTATATCTTCTACAAAATAAAGGATAAAACAAATGAATTTTTCAGATTTAATTATTGATTGGACAGATACACCCAAAGGCAACATGACAACATCTTTTACGTATTCAAATTCAATTTATGATGTCGTCGTAAAACACCAAACTTCAAACAAAAACAATTCCTATACAGAAATTATATTTCATCATTTAGATAAACACATTTATATAAAAGGTTCCTACCCAAATATCAATACAACACAAGTGATATCCTTTTTATCAGGTATAGATGTTTGTACTCTGATTTTAAAAACACAAGAATTCTACTTCACCAAAGGAGAAAACTCAATCAAACAACAACTGAAAAATTTACTGGATATCAATAAGGAATAATTTACATGAGCAAGAGAGACGGCAAAAACTCCAAACCAAACAAAAAACACAAAAAATACCAACCACATAAACACTGCCCAAAATGCCACGCAAGCTTGGATAAATGCGATACCCATACAACTAAAGGTCATGAACAACATAGATTCTGCAAAACTTGCCATTGGTCAAACTTCTAATAATGGCTCTCATGAGCCATTTCATATCCAAAAAATTAAAAGGGTTATACACATCTCCCCCCACAAAACCCCACCACCCAAATACCACATTCCCCTCCCCATTAAATACATCACATACACAATACCAATTTACTAATATGCCCTTCTTCCCAACATACGATATTACCTCCAATTCAATCATACTCACTACCTACGACCACATCAACCATACCTTCTTCGACCCAATTACAGATAAAAATTACGACTACCCTTTCGTATTCAAAAACGATATCGACCTACAACTAAACCTCCCACACCTACTAACCTCCCTACTACATAACCTTACATCACAACAACATTTAATAAACCAAAATATTACTAACATATCATCACTCCTTATTCAACTACATTCCCCCAATAAACCTATATTCTTTATACATATCCCTTCCTCTAATACCAATATACCCTTCATCTATAACAATAATATACCATTTAACCCACTAACTAATAATACAATTCCTACTAATAATACTATCTCCAATATACCTATCAATACCCAAAATAATATACCTATCAAAAAACAATTCAATACATTTACCTTTAAACCTTCATAATCTACATAAACATCATATATATGTTACATAAGATTCTCCTTATACATATCCATTAATTACTACAACTATATCAAATTTATTAAGGGAATTATATAAAATTAATTAGACAATTATATAAAAGTTATTAAGGAATTCTATCAAAGTTATTGGGGGATTTTATGAAATTTATTAAGGAATTCTATGAAATTTATTGAGGAATTCTATCAAAGTTATTGGGGGATTTTATGAAATTTATTGGGGGATTTTATGAAATTTATTGGGGGATTTTATGAAATTTATTGGGGGATTTTATGAAATTTATTGGGGGAAAATTTTAAGGGTTCTGCTCACGATAAAATGGTGTTTAAAATCAATATAGTTGCTCAGTCACACAAAGGTTTTGATTTATAACCAACTGATAATAGTGTATAATTTCTTTGATGAGATTTTTCATCAAAATTTTGGAGTATTACAAATGGGTATTTTAGTGTCGTTATACAAGATTTATCGTGCTTTTTCGTTAGTTTATGATGCAATCATAGCATTTCGAATGTTATATGTTGTATTAAGTTCTTTGCGTAATTTGGTTTTTAGTTTTACTACCAAATAATACATCATATAATGTATGTTTACTGTTTAAACAATATGTTAGGGATTTATCAACATGTATACCACTGATAAAATTATTAACAAAGCCAATATGGCTGGAATAGATACTGTTGTTGATTAGGTATTCAGGAAATAGTTGCTGATCTCATGAAGCAACTATTTCGTCAAATTCCTGAAGATATCAAAGAAATTGTGGAGAAATAAGATGTTATACACATTAATTGTATTATGTGTTGGTATATATTTGGGTGTAATTGGTACTCGAAAGTACTATCAAGCTAAGCAACCGTTCACGAATTGGAAGACATTTGTTGAGTGGTTGCAAGTTAAGGTAGGATTTAAAGTCACCAAAACTTAGTTTTATTTGAGAAGCCCCTTTAACTAGGGTTTTTCTTTAGAAACGATTAAAATCCCATAAAGACTGAAGTAAATTCAGTGGGATTAACTCAAATAACTAGATTGTGATGTAATGAATATTGCTTATTGGTTGTATATTAAATTGGTGTCATTTTGCCGAATGCCGTAGCTGGTTACTTTGCTGGTCAATTTTGTATACGAGTAATATTGCAATAAAACTTTTGATATATTGTTTATGTAATTTACATTCGACTGTTTCCATCGGTGTCGCAATGACTATAACTTTGACTAGTTCGGTGAAATTATTATAAGCGATAATATTTTAAAGTATTACGTATGTATTTACAATGGGATATGTTAATTGGGAACTGGTTATGAAGAAAATATTATTATGTTTATGTGTATTGATGGTTGGATGTGGTAGTAATGAATCTGCGGAGAAACATGTATCTGAAGAGGACTATGGAACTGTTACGGAGGTGTGGGGATGTCATAAGGATGGATATGGAAATAACAGTATACTGTGTAATGTAGAGACAACAATTCAAAAGATACCCAATTTGAATTTGTCTGTTTTGAAGGTTCCATATATTGGTATTGGGGATGATATTAAAGTAAAAACCACTCTGACAAACAGTTGTAAGCGACAATATTTGTGTATTAATGATATGTGTTCTTTATATAACATTCATTGTATAAGAAGGTTATGATTATGATATTAAATTATGTTTTGGTATATGTTATATTATGAATTGTGTACGCTGCAAGAAGGAGAAAAGAAATGATTGAGATGAAGAGTGTAATTGATAATAGTATTAACATTATTAGCAATCCTGTTGAAGGTGAATATATTGAGAGTAGATATGTATATCGTGAAGACAGTGATCATGCTATTATATATTTGAGTAGTCAAACTGGATGTGACAAAAGTTGTAAGTATTGTTGGTTAACGCAGACGGGACAAACTAATTATAGAGATTGTAGTGTTGAAGAGATATTGATGCAGGTTGATATTTTATGGGACAAGTTACCATTAGATAAAATAACAAAGATACATTTTAATTTTATGGCGAGAGGGGAGGCGTTGAGTAATAACATTATTTTAAAAAATTTTGGGGATATAATTTTTGGATTTCGTGAAAGATGTAATAGGGTTGGGAAAGAATGTAAGGTATTGATTAGTAGTATATTGCCCAAAGGGATTATGATGACGGATAAACTAATGGATATAACGAAAATTTTAAGTAATCCTGAGGTATATTTATATTATAGTTTATATGGAAATGATACATTTAGAAAGAAGTGGATGGGAAAGGCTGAAAGTTTGGAAAATGCATTATCTGCACTACATGTATGGCACATGATGTATCCAGAGCGTATTGTATTGCATTGGGCTTTTATAGATGGTGAGAATACGGATATTGATGATTTTTATGAATTGGCTATATTAGTTAAGCAATATTTGCGGGGTGTGCGGATTAATATAGTAAGATTTAATCCTATTGATGAAAAGTATAAAGAACCTTCATTAGATGTTATACAAAATTTATTTAGTGCTTGGAACTTTGTTAATTTTAATTCTCGAAACAAAATTATTCCACGTGTTGGTGCGGATGTATATGCTAGTTGTGGTATGTTTTTTGCGCCTTAATGTGAAATACTTTTATGATGATCACCTAGATGATAAGCAATCTTGTTGAGTTATGGTGGCCAGTATGTTATTACTGGTAATAAGTTTGGTGATGAGGTAGACAGGAAATGTTTTTACAAGAAGAACTTGAACAGAAAATAGATGATTTGTTGGTAGAGTGTACTAATGAAATTATTTATAGTCCATATGGATATAAGTTATTTTTGGATGGACGAATTTATGCATTAAGAAAGAGGTTCGTGCATGATTTGAGTTCTTATATAATGTTGGAGAAAGAAGGAGTTGTTGGTATAACCAAAGAAATGATTAGGAACCATTGTTTTAACATAGGTTGTTTTAATATTGGGAAGGATGGTGTTTTATATGATTGTTGGATATATCCACCCACCGAAAAAGAAAACAAACCATGTCCTTGTGAGTTAATACAAAAAATTAAAAAAATATTAAAAATTTGTAATTTTGAACCTCATTACACCAGGATTAATAATGAATCGTGGTAAAAACCTTTTTATTCCTTTTATTTTTTTATAAAATAATAAAAATTTTCTCATTATATATTGAGGATGTGTGTATGTCTGGTTATGGTGGGGTTGATGATGAATCAATGCATGCTATTATATTATCGGAAAATGAAGTTTTCCGTGTTCAACAGCAGATACAATTTCAACAATCATTACCAAAATTGAAATTTTGTAAGGCTTGTGGAGAACAAATACCCAAAGCTAGAGTTGATATTTTGGGTGGATGTTTGTATTGTAAAGAATGTCAAGAGTCGCGTGAGACGGTGATTAAACGTGTCAAAATGATTCAAAAAATGTTGTGAATATTGGAGGTATGTCGGTGAAAAACATAATATATCATTGTGCTAGTCCGAGAGACATGATAATGAATATATCAATAGGACAAATTAATCCTATTGATGATAATGGTATTAAATGTATAAGTTTAACGAGGAATAGATTTTTAAGGTATGATGAGTATTTGGGATATGGAAAGGGAATTTTTCATTTTTGTATAGATAAAGACAAATTACGTACTAGGCAAGTTATAGAACCATATAATTATTTTTACTTTCATGGTTGTAAGAGATACTTGAGATTGCCTAATTATCTTGAAAAATACGAACATTTTAGGGAGAAAATTTTATATAAACTGGAAAATGAAGAGCGTGTATATAAGCCTATTGATTTTGTGTCTGGTTATATTTTACGATGTGATGTTTACTTATCAGACATGATTAATTATATACAAGATGGCAATAAAAAATGTTGTATAACAGATGAAGAAAGTGAAATAATAATGAAGTGGATTAACACTTTTAATCTGTTTCAGATTAATATCCTATAATATTTAATTGGAAACGTTGTGATTTTGAAATGAAAGTTTTATACAAAAATGTTATAGGTGATATATGAAAAAATCAGATAGAACGAAATTATTCTCAGAAACTTTTGAATTAAATGAATTAATTATTTCAATTGCTTGTATTTTACAAGCGAACGGTTATGATGTTAATGTTGTAGATAGTAATGAAGATTGGTTACTACATGGATTAGTCAGTAAGGAAATGTATTGTGAAATTAATGGTATTGCTATTAAGATGACATCTAGTTATGCATATACAGATAATGAGCGTGGTTTTTTATTAATGCATTATAAGAAATATATTGATAAGTGGACTAGAGAAGTGGTTGTACGAAAAAATGTGAAAGATGAAAAGGCTGAAGATGTTGCTAATCACATCAACACATATATTCAAGAAATGATTAAACGTATGAAAGAATATAAACGTCGTAGTTTTACTATTGTTAATGATTGTGAGTATTGATATGAAAAAATATAATTTTGATAATTGCAGTTTTGTTAAACATTTGCCTGATAATGTTAAGCATTCAATGTTAGATTTCATTCAAAAAATAGGTTTATCAATCAATGATTTATTTCGTTTGCATATAATATGTGTGCCAAAAAATTCTGAAATATCAAAATATTATATTACGAGTAATTGTATTATAGTTAATCCTGTTAATAATGTTGGTGCATTTATTCCTTGTACTATAAATGGAAATATTAGAAGTTTATATAAGTTTGAACCAAATAAAATATATGATTTGAAATTTGTGTTGTTTTGTATATTAGCATCATCGACATATGGATATAACATTAAGTGTAATTCCAAACCTATAATCACACCTTTTTTATATGGTTGTGGTAATAAACTATCATTACAAGATTGTCATCATCCTATTATGGAGAGATTTTTATATAGTGTTGCTGTGTATGTAAAGAATCAGAGTGAGCGATTAACTTACCAGTTTGATCCATCAATTACCCATTCTGAGACATGTATAGAAAGATATGAGAGATTGTTAAAAGATGAATCAAAGTTGTTTAGTATTGGTTATAGTTTGGATGAGATACGTAAATGTTTTTCTCCAAGGAAAGTTTATTTTAAACATTTAGTATCAAGTACAAGATATGAGAATAACAAACAACAAGTTGGTTATTTGATTGATGAGTTATATATTGAATTTTGATATGTAACAAATGTGATTGTTGTAATTTAGAAATAAGTAGATATAAATGCAGCAATTAATATTAAAACCGCTAGAATGATGGGA
>RXKI01000066.1:10034-10248 GCA_003962895.1 Neisseriaceae bacterium | reverse complement strand
CAACCGGGCAGGATGCGGCACGACTTCATATGCGAGGAAAAGCATGGGGCGTGAATGACCTGGCAGAAGCTTTATCAGGGGCTGACCCAATGGCAGTTATCGCATCAAAAGTGGCTAAATTCTGGGTTGGTGAACGGTCTAAAGTATTATTCAATTCACTAAAAGGCGTTGCCACAACTCTAGCATCTACAAATGTGCTGGATATTTCAGCAGA
>RXKI01000066.1:7345-9882 GCA_003962895.1 Neisseriaceae bacterium | reverse complement strand
CCACATGTTTAAAAAATATTCTACTTTGTCTTCTTTTTTATAATAATATCTTTTTCCATGATAATAATAAAGATCATTTTTTGAACTAGCTACAGCAGGTTTTTTTATTTCTCGGTGATTTTGTCCTACAAACCACCATTCTTGATGATATTTTGTAACGACAGCAGGCAAATCATTTTCTCTATGCTTGAGTCCAAATTGCCACCATTCTTGATCGCCATTTGAATAAATTACGGCTGGCAAATCAGTGTCTCTATGTAATTTCCCGTTTTTGTACCATTCTTGTTTTTTGTCTGCAAAAATAATAGCAGGTAAATCGTTTTCTCGATGTCTTTGGTTATTTACCCACCATTCTTTGGCTTCTTTGCTATGGACAGCAGGTAAATCGTTTTCTCTATGTCTTTGGTTATTTACCCACCATTCTTTATCTCCATTTGGCATAAGCAGAGCAGGTCCGTTTGTTCTATGTCTTTCCCCATTTACAAACCATTCTTTCCTTCCGCTTTTATAACAAATCGCAGGTTGGTTGTTTTTTCTATGAAAGTTACCATCTTTTTTCCAAGTTCTTCTTAGTATTGATTTTGATGTTAAAATATACATTTCACGAACTCTCCATCGACAAACCAATATTGCCTATCTCCTATAACTACAGCAGGACCACCCTGTCGATGCCTTTTTCCCCATTGCCAATATTCAACATCTCCATTTGAATATTCGATAGCAGGAAAATTCAATCTGTGCAACATACCATCGCAATACCATTCTTTTGTCCCGTTCGGATATAAAACAGCAGGTTCATTCTCGCCACTAAGCACTCTTTTTGAATATTTAAAAATTTCCCTAATCATTAATCCATCTTTAAGTATGTAAGGATATCCATTAACAAAATAGCTTTCTTCTTTTCCTTTAGTGTATGCAGGAGCAGCAAATTTTTTTCTATGCACAATTAAATTATGACCAAACTTGTATGTTCCCCAAAGTTCTTCTTCTACATTCCATAATTCTTTTTTTCTAGTCACAACATACATTTTGTTGTCTTTCACTGAAACTTTTCAATTATGTCTTTAATCTCATTAAAAGCAATTGAATACTTGTCTTGATCTGCAATTATTTTGTTTAAAGAACCATATTGAATTTCTAAACATTGTATTAGTAAATTTTTAACTTTCTTTTCGTCTACCTTTTCTTGTAGATTTGAATTTGCAAGAGCGATATCAAGTTCTTTTTCTTTATTTGAAGCCCATTTTTTTATTTCATCTATTGTCCATTCTCCTTTTCGAATACTCTTTAATTGATCTTTATCTTTTTTTAAATCAATATTTTCAACTGTAAGAATTTGCTCCAATTCCAACAACAACCTGACACAGTGCATAGCAAATTTTACGTCGTATCCATATTTTTTAACTAATTCATATCTTTTTCCCCACTCTTCAGGAGTTTTTGATTCCATTTTCTTTAAATTTGAAAGTGAATATCCTTTAAAAGTAGACACACATTCTTTGCTTAAAAACATGTGTCTGTTGTCTCGAATAAAATGACCAACTTGACTGATTAGCAAAACTTCTTCTTGAGAAGAAAATAAAGATTCAATAGCAGTAGGATTGCTTTTATTTAAAAGTTTAAAAAAAGATACGATATTTCTAATTGAAATATCGTATTCTTTATCATTGTCTACAATATGATCTTTTTTGTATAGATTAAATTCTTCTATCTCGTCAAACCCAAATATTTTTCCCGCTAAATGCGGAAATATAATAGACTTTGGAGGAACACAAATCCCTAACAAGTCTATGTCTGAGATTTTATTTACATCGTTAGCCCCATAAGACACTGATCCAACAATGCTTAGGTAGACAATGTTTTTTGAAAGCCATTTGGGAGGATTAATTAATCCTTTTTTCTCAAGATTGATTATTGTAGTAGACACAGCAAATCCCTAATCTAGAAACAAGAACAGCTAGATTAAAAGAGCTTGTTTTGCCGAATATGGTTCAATCTATTTTTCTTCTTTTGACTTTAAAAACTGAATTTTGCCAGCCACCGCATTTTTATAAATATTACGAATGTATTGCTCAAAAGATTCTGCTGATGATTTTCCCTTCGCCCAATTACATTGTTTGCAGCATGCGACGCAATTAGATTTTATGTATCCTTTATCATTGTTGTATCTGTCGATTCCATTAAAATCATAAACTCCCCAACTTGAGCCTTTTGTTTTAGAAGACCATATTTTTTTTTGAGGAGCTGCATTACAATAATAACAATTGCTGCTGGTAATTAATTGAAACTCATCTCTATTTAAAGAAAATTCTCTTGATTCTTTTATTGCATTTGATTTATAGGCATAAAAAAGGACGTTTAGCCCAGCTTCTCCTTTTTGCATCATTTTACAATTTTTACAAGTTTTAGTTTTGTTTATGTGAGAAATCTCTTTATCTCTAGTAACTCCACAATTAATGCATTGTACATTCCAAAAATAAAAATATTCTCCGCTGACAATCTTTCTCTCTGAGAAATTTAACACTTTCCAACAGTTC
>RXKI01000066.1:0-7295 GCA_003962895.1 Neisseriaceae bacterium | reverse complement strand
CTGTAATGTTTTTTCTTGGACGAAAAATAAAACCTTTTTTGTCTGCATTTTCTTTTCTAAGTTTTAATCCGCAAGATTTACATAAAGATTTGGTTTTTTCAGATGATCTTAAACTATGTTTATTTTTGTATACAAGTTTTTTTAAACATTGAGGGCAATTTCGTGTGTATTCCATATTTTCTCCTTAAACTATAATAGTTCAAGTGTCAATTTCTTGAAATACATCATTCTTTATTTTTTGACTTATATCCAGGTTGATCTTCTAAGTCTAATATATGAATCTCATCTTCGCCACGAGTCATGGCGATGTATCGGTTATTTTTCTCTTGCTCTAAATCTTCTTCACGAGTTGATCTTGGATGAGGCCACAAATCATCTCTTAGAATAAATACTCTCTGAAACTGAAGTCCTTTTGATTTATGCACTGTTGTCAATATGACTGGATTTTGGTTTTCGACTTTTTTCTTGAATTCACTTCTTGATCTGGAATCTTCTAAGTCAACACCCCCAAATTTGCTTTTAAGCCATTTTTTGAATTCAAAAACACTGCCGTCAGGACTTTCTTCTTTAAATTGTCCTAAAGAAGAAATCATAGCTTCAGAAATTTCTTTTAATTCTTTTAAAGCTCCTGCCATAGCTGATTTTCCGCTATGTTTATCATTCATTTCTTCTTGATATTGGCTAATGCTGTATTCTAATTCATCAACGCTTGCTTCCCCGCCTAGTTTAAATAAACCTGTCATTTTGTCTATATGTTTAATTAAATCATTGGCAATATCTTTTCCTAAAATAATAAAAGGAGTTCCTTGTTTCATTAATTTTAAGCTGGCATGAATTAAAGGTTCGTTTGTTCTTGCCAAAAATGCTGTTTGTTTGACTTCTCCCATGTCTTTCATTTCATCTGAAAGTGTTTGAAAAGCATCATCATATTTTATTTCATACTTAGTGGCAACTCCTTTCCCTATTTTGCCAGGAGTTTCTTTAAATGGTCTTCCTTTAATTAAATTGCTAACATGGTCAGAAGTTTTTCCTTCGTCGTTTGCGAGATCAATAATTGATTGTCTTGATCTAAAGTTTGATGTAATTTGGTGTTCAACATCTTTGTCATGAGAGATATTTTGAAGATTATTTTTTAATTGATTAAAAGCATCGCTGTCTGCTCCTCTGAAGCGATAGATCGAGTTGGAAACTACAATTCCATCTGCAATATAAAGTCTTTTTCCATCTTCAGTTGGCTCTACTTTAAGGCTATAAACTGGAATCTCTGAGTATTCTTTTTCTATTTTTATTTTTTCCCATTTTCCGCCTTTGTTTGTTCCATCAAATGTCCTTACAAGCATAAAGTCAGAAATTAAGTTACATGCTTGAGTTATAAAAGATTTTCTACTTCCAATGTAATTTTGGCTTAATTTTCCAAATTTTTCTTTCTTTTCTTTGCTCCAAATAGGATATTCCCAATCTCTTCCAAAAGATTCAACGCATTTTTTTGCATTTTCTAAATTATTTCCAATCTTTTCATAAACTTCATTTATAAAAGATTGTTCGGCGGCATATAAACCATTGTTTTTAAACATTAATTGTGGAATGTTAAATTTATAAGAAGTTGTTATTTCTTCAATTCTAGCTTCTCTTTCTGTGTGAAAAATATTTAAAATATGAGTGTAGTCGGCTTCTTCATGGTGAGATCGAATCGCAAGACCAAAACCGTTGCGATAATTCAAACGACACATTCCAATGCGAGCATTTGTACCTTTTACCATCAAATAAACAGCGTATTTATTTCTATCTTTATTATCAAATTTTACTAAGCATTTGTGATTTGGAGTGCATTTCATTTTACATTTATTTGCAATTATTGAAATTATTTCTCCTTTGTAAAGTCTTTCTGCTTTTTCTAAGACTTTTCTTCCTTGAGTAGAAGTCCCAGGGAAATAAGATTTTTTGCTATTATAAGTGACTACTTGATCTCCAATTTGAATATCTTTTATAGATTTTTCTCCCCCTCCTGTTAAAGAAATTATAGTTTCTGCTGGATGACATTGATGTTTATCCCCGACAGCAACTATTTTAGCCCCATTCTCTGCTAGTTTTTTCAATATAATTTGTTGTGCAACATTGAAGTCTTGAACTTCGTCTGCAAGAACAACATCATACTTAGGCCACTTTAATTCGTCAGCATGAATGGCAGAAAACCAGAGATCGTCGTCGAAATCTCTTTTATTTCCTAATTTTTGTTCTGTCCCTTTTTGTGGTCCAGAGTCTGCCATAAAGGTTTCTTCTGTTCCATGAGGCATGACTTGATTTAGCATCCAATTTGTTGCATTTATCATTTCATTTTTGAAATTTCTTGTTGCAAAATCTTTTTTCATATAGTTTGCTAATTCTCTCATTACCCAAGGAGAATTTTTGTTTATTTTTTCTTTTATATCTTCCATATCTGTGTCGAAATCGTATTTTTGCATTACGTTTTCAATGGATTGAACGAAATCTGGCTTTCTAGGATCAACAGCAAAAGATTTACATAGTCCTAATAATCTTAAAACCTCTGATTTAAAAGAATTGTTTATCGATCTGAGTGTATACCAAATTGTTTTTTCTGAGCCTGAAAGTCTTTTTGGATCACTTCCTAGTAATTGATCTTGATCTGGCAATCCTAAAGATTTTAAAACTTGCTTGAAAGAAGGCGAGTCAGCTAATAATCGTGACTTCTCAGAAAAACTAAATCCTTGAATTCTATCAGTTGGTTTTTCTACATTTTTTCCAAGAACTTCTCTTCCTGCCCATCCGTTTGTTGTTTCTACTTGAACGTTTGCAGGGAACTCTTCTTTTGCTTCTTCTTTGTTTTTTGAATTAAAAACTAAATAAAGCCATTTTTTGCCTTTTGAAAATTTCCAAGCAAGATGTTTTAGCACGCTGGTCTTACCACTTCCTGCAAGGGCACTAATTACCATATGCGATTGATTTGGAGAATTTATCATTTTCTCAAATTTCTCTTCAATCGCTTTTTGTTCTGGTGTGATTCTGTCTTCGGGAATTGTTCCTTCTTTTGATTTTTCTTTTTTAGGAGTGATTAATTGTAGTATTTCGCTAGGTTTATTGCCTCTTACGAGTTGCCCATTTTCATTTTTTTGGCTTCTTACTATTTCTTTTATTTGACTTGTAGGAATTAATCCTCTAGAAACTAATCTTCCTTCTTCTGCGTCTATTATGACAAACATCCAATTTGCTTGGTCTTGTTGTTTCATAGCCAAATCCAGACCTGCGATAGGAATCCCCAAATCAGGTCTAGAAGCGATTGATTTGCCCCAAACCCACATTCCTTGGCTGATTGGCTGAACGCCTGCTGTAGGGGCTGTTTTGGGGGTTTGGCTATATGCTGGGGTTGAAGGTCTGCTTCCGACTCTTGAGGCTAATTCTTTATCGATTAAATTTAAAATTTCTTGTGAATTTAATTTTCTACCGTTGTCTGTTACGTTGAAATTACCTTCCCCAGATTTGATTTTATCTTTCATCCATTGTAGGTAATGAGTCGGGGTGTCCGTGTGATCTTTGCCAGCGTGACCTTTTGCTCCGCCAAAATTAAGCGTAGCCATTTCAGAGAAATGAGATTCTATTAGCCAATTTTTAAACTTAATCAATTCCATAGTAATTTATTTAGGGATTCAATTAGAAATATTTCAAGAGTAATTTATTTAGGGATTCAATTAGAAATATTTCAAGGTGAAATCTGTCTCAATTATATCTATTTTAATTGAGTGTCCTTCTCTATTTTTATATAATTTAGGGAATTCATGCCATTCAGGCTCAATTCCTTTATCTTTAAATTTTTTTAAATCTTTAATATCCATTTTCACTTGAAGAACAACTTGGTTTGGAGGAGCATTTCTTTTGATAAATTTCAAACAACTGATTGAATCTTTGAAAATTGGGACAATTTTCCCATGAGGAGTTTCAACAGTCATTATCGGAAGCCATTTTTCCTTTTGGCATTCTTCTTTCAAATCTTTTTTTGACAGTTCGCCGTCTGTGAAAGAAGGGACAAAAAACACATTTTGCATTTTTTTACCTAGAAAAACTTTAAATCTTCTTTTTTGAAAATTGTTTGATTAAATTTTTTTATAAATTGTTTTAAACTTTCAATTGCTTCTTCTTTTGTCTCAAAATAATAATCTCTTTCTGCTGTGGTTGGACCTGTTACAGCTTCTTTTGAAATTTCATATTCTTTTTGTGATAATGATTTTGTTCTAAACTTTCCTCTTTTGAGAAGATATCCAAAATATGTTGAACTATATGATTTGTCTTTTAGTCCAACGTAAAATTCATCACCGTCAGTTTGTTTTACTTCCCAATTTGAAATTTCGAATATATATTCGCTTTTCACAGTGTGATTCATAGGCACTACAGGCATTTTATTTTCCTTAAAACTTCAAATCTTCTTTTTTGAAGACATAAAAATATCGAGAAAGGAAGAAGTCTAGTTTTTCTTTTGCTTCTTTTTCGCTTTTGAAATAAAAATCGTCAGTGTCATAATCCAAAACTGTTATTTCTTTTAAAATCGGGAATTTTATGGCAAATCCTTCTGTCGAATTTACGCCTCTCCGGTCAAAAGAAATAATAGTTGTTTTTTTTGATAAATAAACCATATAATCCGCAGTTTTACAGCTTATTGTCCAAAAATAACTATCGCTTCCATTTGATTCAATCCTCCAATTATTTTTATTCTTTAGATAATCTATTGTCATTTTTTATGTCCAAAAATAATCTCTGTATTCCACCATTTGTTTGATTATCTCTGAGTCTTTTTGTTTTATTTCTTCTTCAATCTCTTTTATTTTTTTGAATATTTGTGTGTTTTTAGGAGAATTGCTCATGAAAGAATTCCCAACGTCTACGCTTTCGCTAATTTTTTCAATTTCTTCTATTTTCTTGATTCTTTCTTTTTCAATATATTCAACAGAACGACCCATCCATTCTGAGAATTTAAGATCAAAAACAGCAGAACTAGAATCCATTTCTGTTTTGAATTGCAAAATTATAGCAAAATTTACATCTACAATTAACTCAACTAAATCAACCCATTGTTTTGGGATGGATTTCCTCAAAATAGGATGAGGAGGATAAAAAAAGTTATATACTTTATATTTTAAATTTGAATATTTGTCTTTTATAAACCATTTAATTCTTCTATACGAACTTCTCAGTCTATACTGAATTGGAAATTCTTTTTTCAAATATGAGCTAAAATCTTCGCCAAATCTAATTATATTTGGTTGCTTATAAAAAACACCCCAAATTAATTTGTCTTTTTTGGGTAGTTTTTCATAATCGCTTAATTCGATATAAGGCAAAGGCTGCCCGAATAAAAACTTTTTAATGGAATCTATTTTGCTCATAGTTGTTTTCCTCTTTTTGATTATACTAGAAGCAAAAAGATTTTTAAACCTCAGTAGGACAAAACATTCCTAAATCAAGCATACATCGTCGAAGATGAGCGACTGAGTTTGCAAATGCAAATTTAAGTCCATATTTCCCATCTTTAATTTTATATTTTTGATAATGTCCATTAAGTTTTTTTGCGAGTTCGTTTGTAAAGTTAGCCAGTAGAGATGGGTCAAGTGACTCAATTGATTTTTGCCGATAAAAATTGCTTTGTTCTGCAAACCCAATTAATTCGGCGTCTTCTTGAGACATATCTATTGCAGGCATTGGATTTTTTCTGCTCCAATTTTTCGCATCTTCTTTCCATTTTTCACTAACTGTGTATCCGTTAAGGTAGCTGTGCTTTTCAAAATTTTCATGAAGTGCTTTTTTAATATCTGGATCGTAGACAGAGTTATGATTTTCATTAGACAAAGCACTTAGACATCGAGCGTATGTATAA
The DNA here is from genome assembly GCA_003962895.1 of Neisseriaceae bacterium. Classification (GTDB taxonomy): domain Bacteria; phylum Pseudomonadota; class Gammaproteobacteria; order Burkholderiales; family UBA11063; genus Aquella. The sequence goes on along the minus strand of RXKI01000066.1, from coordinate 1,414 downwards.
GTAATATACATGCCAGGCGATTCAGGCTTTGTGCTTTCTTCTATGTCAAATTTAATGTTTTGTGTTCGATTTGATCTAAGTAAATTCCAACAAATAATATTCCAAGACAGAATCTTTTTGTCACATTTTGTTTCTTTAATTTTGTTTTGAATTTCTTCGAAGATTTCTTTTGCTGTAGCTGCTTCTCCATTTCGTGATTTGATTTTTTTATTATCCTTGCCAAGAACAAGACCCATTGGCAAATGTTTTTCTCCAAGACCTAAATTTTCAAAATGTTCTTTTTGTTCTACCCCTGTAATGTAATTTGTTGGAGATACTTTGTTTGCAAAAGAGATGTCGTAAAATGAATATGTGGGCTTTCCGTTTGATCTGACAACAATTACATCTCCCTTTGGTCCTTCCCAAACCTCAACCTCAGATTCTTGTTCTGAATCTTTTTCTTTAACATTTTTCTTTTTTCGTGGGACGATATGTTGGTCTTGAGGCATTAAAACGTCATGATAAATAGTTGGATGATAATTTAAAAAATCAAACCATTCATTTAATTCTTTTTGGGCATAGTCGAATACTCCCAAAGAAGCTCCTAAAAGAGCTACGAATTGAGCGTTTCCTGAACTGGCAACTGTTTCTTCTTTTACATCCCATTGTTCGCTACGGTTTGCAGAGAAGTTCAAAAGTTCATTTAAAGATTTTGCCAATGCCAATTGACGTAAATGCCCGACATGAAGAGATTTATTTAGATTGGGAGAAAAAGCATCTATAACCAATTTTTTGTTTTGCTGATGTTTTTTTGGCCATTTGTAAAAAAATGGAGTCACACGATAATTCCAATATCGACCTACATTTTCTTCTTGGTACTGGTCAGAAAATTCAGGCAGTTTCTCTGGTGAGAAAAAACCAACGCCACCTAAGTTTGCAGGGATTGGACGAATCATGACAATCTCTTTTTAATTAAGGAATTTGTTTCTTTTGAATTTTTCTTCTTGTTCTTCAATGTCTTTATACAATTCTTGTAGGTTTTGATAAAAATTTGTTACAAAGCCAGAAAAAATTCTTTTGTTGTCATGTTCGATCAAAGCTAAATAAAACCAACTTTTATGAACGGACATTTGTTTTGCTAAATTGTTCAAAAGAATGTTTATGTTATCTTTGTTGTGCAATGTAATTGGAAGAAAGAAATTTACTTGATCTTTGAAAATTTCATTTATTCTTTCAATTTGTAGCTTCAAGTTTTGAGAAAATTCCATCCTATTTTCTTCCAAAGACATTACTTCATAGGCATATTGTTCTTTGTCAAGATGTTGTCTTCTTTCTCTGATATTTGGGGAATAAACATGCACTGCCTGATTTGTTAGTTGCCTCAAATTAACAAAATCTCTTTCTTTTGTTGTCGATACTTGTTTAAGGATAGCGT
>RXKI01000046.1:6710-7365 GCA_003962895.1 Neisseriaceae bacterium | reverse complement strand
GTCAAACCCGCTAAAATTTCCTTAGAGAAGGTGTTTGAGAAAGAAAAACCTCGTTTAGTTAATTTAGCCAAACAAGCTGATCAAGTCATTTTGACTAAAGGTTTAAATGATGTTGTTGCTCGTGTAATTATTGTGTTGGATGCATCTGGTTCAATGCATGGTCAATATATTGGTGGGGATGTTCAGCGTACTATTGAGCGTATTGTGCCATTAGCTGTTAAATTTGATGATAATGCCACACTTGAGTGTTATGCGTTTGCTGATAAATGTAAACAGTTAACAGATGTTACTTTAGCTAATATTGATGATTATCTGATTAATGAAGGATTGCGTAATTATGGAGGTGATATTGGTATTGGTGGAAGTAACAATGAAGAGCGAGTAATCAAACAAATCATGGAAGATACAAAAGGTAGTAAGCTGCCTATTTTTGTTGTTTTCATTTGTGATGGTGGTGTTGGGAATGATCGTGGTATTGAAAAGGCTATTCGTGATAGTTGTTCACAACCTATTTTTTGGCAATTTGTTGGGATTGGTGGAAGTAGTTATGGTGTATTGAAAAAATTGGATGATATGAAAGGTCGTCCAATTGATAATGCAAACTTTTTTGAATTACGGAATCTCACACAAGTTACAGAAACGAAGTTATATGAAA
>RXKI01000046.1:0-6660 GCA_003962895.1 Neisseriaceae bacterium | reverse complement strand
AAAAAAGTTGGGATTGTATTGAACACATGGGACCTTTTGGTCCCATTATTAATTTAGGGAAATATTTATGAAACAATTGTTGTTTATTAACACATTGGGATATTTGCATTATATTGGTGCCACATCAACAATATCTTCAGCTTTTTGTGTATTAAACGAATGGTGTGATACACGTGACGATACTGATGTGGATAATTTTAAAGATGAAAAAATGCTTAGAGAATCGAAAACATTAGTAGGGGTGAATATACAAAGTTTCCAGCATTTGTTTGAAAATGTGGATATTAAAATTGTTTTATATAAACAGTTAAGAAAAGACATGAGTTCGGTTGTTTATATAGTAAGTGTTGATGATAAATTATCCTTCACATGAATGTTAAAAAGGTCACAAAATGGAAATAAAGTTCAACAAAAGAACGGATATTAATGTTATAGTCAACTCTTTTTTTGGTGAGCAACATCTAGGTGTGATTGAGTTACAAAATGATGTATGGGTGCCAAAAAGTATTGAATTAATGCCACAAGCTGAATATTATGTGCATTTGTGGTGTGATTGGTTTAATGATGAGAAAAATTTAAATTTTGAAGAAAATCCATATGAAGAGTATGTATGTGTTTGTATTAAGCCAAATTTAACATTAAACAACAAATATATGTATGTATTTGGCTATATGTATTGTAGTAATAAAGATGTTTATACGTTTGATGATAATATGGGTTGTATACAACTACCATATAAACATATACAATTTTGTCATCAACAAGCTGCTTTGATTACAAAAAGATTGAAGGATTTTTGGAAATAACCTTTTATTGCAAATATCATTTTTATATAATTTATTTTTAAATAACCAAATATGAGGTTTAAAATGAGTGTTGAAGATCGTCAAGCAGATGTTGTTGGTTTATCAAACATTGAATATGAAAACCCTGTTCTTTAGGACAGGGATGAAATATTCATTTACCTGAAATATTCTTGAGATAAATAAGTATATTAACTGAATGAAAACCAAATTCAGTTACTTTAAAAAGATACAACCGCTGGAATGGCGGGGATTGCTCAACAATAAAAATTGGTTGTGGCTTAAGCCACAACCATCGTTGAGAAGCCCACTTCTTTAGATGTGGGTAAGTTCACTGATGGTTATGATCTTGAATATGGTGAAGGTTGGTGACAATAAATTAGTATGATGTAAAATCAATGAATTATACCATATTTTTAACCTAAAGAAAATATGGTATAATGATAAAAATATTTTCAATAAGGAAAAAACATGATATTTTTATCACTGGTAATCAAAAAGTCTTTTGTAACGTTTTTAGGTTTTTCGGATAGCCAAATAGAAGCAGTAAATGTTTTTTCTGCATGGGCTGACGACCATAACATCAAAATCAAACTCCCCCACATTGAAGATTTCACTCATATCAACAGCGTTGGATTAGATACGTCACATCCTACGTTAAAAACACCAGGGTTTAAACATCAACAATCTTACTTGTTCGAAACTGATCATGAAGCTACAAAAGTTAAAATGGTAATACTATCTTATAGTTCTGTAAAAGATGATGGTCCAGAGTGGGTTGAAGGTTTTGTTGTTGAGTGGATTGAATCAGAACAAGGATGGGGAACGCGTCCTGACGGTATGTCTATTCATTTGACTACTAATAGTATTATCGCACTTGATAACACATACGGCACAGGTACGCCAAAAAAAGTTGTACCAGTATGTTATAGTTTTATTGGTGACAAGCTTTCCGTATTAATTCATCGTGACTTGGCTATAGATTTGAAAGAAGAACCAACTAAAGCGTTCTTTTGGTTTGATTCAAAATTACACTCAATGGTAAAAGATGAACAGTTGTCACGTGTGGTTATTAAAGCTAAAGAACAAAAGTGAGAAAAATATGTTTAGTATGATTTTTAAAATATTTTTTATGCTGGTAATGTTGGGATTAATAATATGTTTGTTCGTTGTTTTGCCTGCCGCTGAAAATAACATTAGAGAGATTGAGAATGAAGCAAATATAGCAGCTTATGTCCCACCTCGAGCACATCATGTTGAAAACAGTAATCAAAAGGCCCAACAACTTTGCTTGATTAACACAAAACAGCTATTAATAAATGAAAAGGTGTTTAAACAATCCTTTTCTGATTATGGAATTACTACAAACGGTCTCATAATGGTGTGTGGTAAGTATGAAAACAAAAATTGTGTTGAATACGATACATTACCAAATACATTGCCTTTATGTGCAGATATTACAAATATTGTAATAAGTGGTAATTATGATATAGTTGTTGAATACAAAATTTCCAAAGAATGTGTTAATAAAGGAAATATAGGAGCTATAAAATGATTGATTATAGTAGTTGGATTGGTAAGCAAGTAAGAAAAAAAAAGAAGCCCTTTAAAAGTGGTAAATTGATCAACACGGTTGTTGGGATTGTTGATCATCCATATGTAATAGGTAAGAAAGCTTTTATTTTTGTTGAAGATGGTAGTGCTGTTTCGTGTGAAAAATGTTTCCTTGTCACCTAAAAAAACATTTATTATAATAATAAAAATTAAATGATTTTAATGTGAACAAAAAACCTGATAAGTTGTATATTCTGAAATGTGGCAACAGATATAAAATTGGCATAACAAGTGATATAACACAGCGTGTATTATCTTTGCAAGTAGGTAATGCTGATGTTATCACTGTTGAGTATATTGAAGAGCGATATAATCCTATTAAGGCTGAGAAATGGTTACACAAACAGTTTGCAAGTAAGAAAGTTAAGGGTGAGTGGTTTGAAAATATCACACTTAATGAAATACGTAGTAGATTGCTTATGTTTCATGATCAAGAACCCAATCCTAATGAAGAGTAGAATATTATGATATGGCTTATTGTATATCTTGTTTGTTTTTCAATGTCATATTTTTTCTTCTGTATGATGATGAAACAACCTGTGTCTGTAGCTTTTTGGGTAGCTTTTGTTGTTTATATGTTGATTTGGGGAAGTTATACGACTGGGTATAAACTAACCAAGTGGTTTTTAGATTAATTGGGGTATTTTTAATGGGATGGTTTATTTATTTTTTAATTTGTGAAATTGTGTGTTACTTTATAGCTGTTACCGTTCCTTTTTCTATTGCACAGGGTCTGATTGTTGGTGTGATTGTATTTGTTATAACATGGCTGCTTGTTAAAGCTAATGCACATGAAGCTATAGGTGAATTAATTGAAGCAATTTTTAAAGGACTTGATTGATGATTACGTTATATGCTGATGGTAGCTGTGCTCCAAATCCGGGTATTGGTGGCTGGGGTTGTGTATTAATGATGGGTGAGCATTATAAAGAAATTTGTGGATGTGGTACTGGTACGGATACGAACAATCAAATGGAGTTAATGGCTGTAATTAAAGGTTTGGAAGAAATAAAAACCAAACAAATTCCCATTCATGTGTATACAGACAGTGGTTATGTGGTTAATATATTCACGCAATGGATCAAAGGATGGAGAAAGAAAAAGTTTAAGGATGTTAAAAATGCTGAACTGATCCAATATTTGGATGGATTAGTACAATCCTTTGTTGAGGTTAAGTTTTTTTGGGTAAAGGGTCACTCTACTAATCAATATAACATTCGTGCTGATGAATTAGCTAATTTAGGACGAGAACAATATGTTGAATAGTTTAAGTTTGTTTATTAATCAATATAATGCATCTATTGACAAACAAAAAGGAATTCGAATGGGACAGTACTTTTGCAATAAATTTGTAAAAGAAAGTTGGCCACAATTGTTCTATAGTACAGATGATAATAAATCTAAGCAAATGATTCAAGAATGGTTAATACGTTATTGTTATGAAACAGATTTGCCTCAATTAAAAAACAAAGATTTGTAACTTATGTGGGAGAAGAACAATGAGTCTAAAATGTTATACTAAAATGAACCAATCATATTTTTATATTGGCAATTGTGTTAATAGTTTCGATGATGAGGGGGATGGGTTATCTCATATACCATACAACAATGTTTCAGAGTTTGCTTGTGCTGAAGAAGAATATATTGAAATACCTAAAGATTTATTTCTGTCAAAATGTGTATTGAATATAGATGTTGGTGATTTAAAAGACTGTGAATATTTGTATGACAAGGATAAAGATTTATGTGTGCTATACAACGAAGAAAGAGACGTTCATTATTTTTTTGAGGATTGATTTTTAAAAACTCCACATTATTAAATAACAGTTAACTGTTATTGCTATGAAACAGAATCACCTTTGGAGAAACGATAATGTCAGTTATGGCAGATATAAAATTTAATTGTACAAATAAAGTGATTAATGATTTGTTACAAACAATTAATCTATATGACTGTGAATTTGGTGTTGTTGAACGAAAATTCGAAAAGACATCTTGGTTTGGATTGTCAAAGACATTTGAGTATAGATATGAATTGTATGCTCGAAATATTAATCGCTTTTATGGCGGTGAAATACATGACTTTCGAGCCTTGGGATATTATACGGAAAAAGAGTTATTACAAATTCTTGAATTTGTGAGTGTTTTTAAATCTTACGCTTTGGTGTTTGATTTTCATAAAATTCAAGATTATTCAATAAAGGAGAGTAATTCTTTATTACGTCGAATGGTTAAATCTTCAGAAGAATTAGGTGAATTGTCTGAAGCTATTTTATGCGTGGAAGATCCAAATAATACATCATATAAATTATTAACAATTAAAGATGTTAAAGAAGAATGTGTTGATGTATTGTTAATGGTATTAAGCATTTTCTTTGATAAGAAGATAAATGGCACTTTATTAGAACTTACTAATCTATTGCACAAAAAATGTGATAAGTGGTATGAAACAAGTATCTCTAAAACGGAGAAGAAAAAATGTTGAATTATGCATTATTTGTGTCCAACATACAAGACGCAATTAATTTAGAAAAAGCATTGTTTAATTATGGTGCGAGATGGTCAAACGGAGAGAATTCATTTTTTGAAAAAATGACCACAAAAACGGATCAATGTGCTTTTATTATTTTTGCAGTACACAACTGTCAAGGTTGTTATACTCTCACATATTTACCATCAAAGTTGGAATTTGATTTCAACAATATTCAGCTTATTTGTGAAAATTCGTTTGAACATATGGATATGGATTGTATTTTACACATTCGCAATACAAAAGCAAAGCAAGTATGTGTTTGGCGAAACGATTTAAAAGTTCGCACTGGTAAAAAGATGGCTCAAAGTGGACATGCATTTGAAGCATATACCAAAGAAGCTGATGAATGTGATATGTTTAGTCCAAGATGGTTTTACGAATATGGTGGTAAGCGTAAAATCGTAGTTAGTGTAATCAATGAAGAAGAATTGGATAATTTAGCACAAACATTAGACCAATTATCTATTAGTCATACAGTAATTGTTGATTCAGGTTTTACAGAATTTAATGGGGTTCCAACTAAAACTTGTTTGGGTATTCATCCTGTGTTTGATGAAGATATTGATGGTGTTACAGGTAATCTAAGTTTATATTAGAGGTGTATATGTTTTTTAAAGCAAAGAACGAAGCTATTATTAAATGTTCTTGTGGTTTATTGGAGCATCAAATTCATTTAAATGATATTGAGCATATGGTTGAAATTGCTATTATACCAGCACCAAGAACCCTTAAAGAAAAAATGAATTTGGTTTGGAAAATTTTGCGTGGTAGAGAAGCAGTATTATATGATATAGTTATCAATAATGATGATTGTAAACAATTAGGTGATTGGTTAAATCAACGAGGACATCAAAAGGAGTAATTAAAATGGACTTTCTTCAACGGATTGAGCGAAAAATGCAAGGAATGCGTTTATCGTGTACCCAGATTAATGGTAACACGACAGCAAAAATCAAGGTATTGCATTTAACAACAATATTGAAACTAATTAGTGAGTGTAAAAAAGAGCTATCTGATAGTGAGGAAAAGTTTACTAAGTTGCTTAATCAATATAGATTAGTTGTGGAAAAAGAAGCAAAAGGACGTAATAAATGAATACATTTCCATTAGTTATGACCATAGTCACAAATAAATCAATGTCTAAAAGTATTGAGATACTTGAAAGCCATGAAGAAGAATTTAATGTTGCATTACAAGAACAAGTAGAGATGATGACTGAGATGATTATGTATTCAATCGAATCTCTACGAAATCCAAAGAAACGATTGAAAAAGGCTGAACAATTGGCGGCAAATGTTGGGATTGATGTACTTAATAGTATTAAAATCGATTATAGTTTTAGTATGGTTGATGAGGAGTATTTTTTTCCTGCAACATTTCAAGTTTCATTTGACATAATGAATGATGAAGAAGCTGTTATAAATGTTGATGATGAAGAATTTGCAAGAATTTTTACTACTATTTTTACCAAAATAATGGATTATGTTGAGGAATATGTGCTAGTTGCATTGTATCCCTTTTCTGAAAGAGTGTTGCATTAATTGGATATAGATTTTGATTTGCCATCATCTTTTGATGCTCAAAAACACTTTACTTGTGTTAGGGCATCTATGGTAAACAATGGAGATTTGGAGCGTCATCCATGTGGATATTATTTTGAAAATATTCCCACATGTGATGGGCTATCAGTAATACCATATGATAAGGCAG
>RXKI01000005.1 GCA_003962895.1 Neisseriaceae bacterium | reverse complement strand
CAGATCTTGCTGCATTTGTTCTTCTGTGAAACCAAGAGCCGATGCTATATCATCCGCAAAAGAAGCAACAAACCCCCCACCCGCAAATAGAATACCCATTCTTTTACTTATAATCGAACCAAGCAATCCCATCGTAGTTGCATTGCCAAGCGCATCTCCTGCAACTGATGCCGTTATATCATCAAAGTTTAAATTTTTTAAGCTCTGTTCAATAAAATCTGATACCCAATCTCCTATTGCCGGTGCTAAAAATAATCCGAACGCGGATATCACCGATTTTCCTATGACACCTCTGAATGCTGAAAGACCAACTCCGCTAAATGCCCCACCAATAAGTGCTGCAATTCCTCCGAAGAAGCTCTTATCTGTGACAGCGCCATCAACTGCTGGGATAGATTTTGGTTTTGGTGTAACTGATTCGGGATTTTGTTGATCATTTTGATGGAAATTTGCTTCTCGTTTCAGTCTTTCAATTTCTTCTGCATTCATAGATAGATTGCTTCGTAAAATTGCAGTCTGTTCCATTAAGCTTCTATCAATTGATATGAATAGATCTTGGAATTTATTCATCTTTAAGAGAACAGCCTTTACTGAATGCTTGCCCTTGTTCCGAGTCAAGTCACCTTCCATCTTTAGACGATCTACAATTTCTTTATCGGACATTTTTATTTGTTCCTATTCTGTTGTTCTTCTACTCTTTTAATGAAATCAACAAGCATGCTAAAATAAATGTCACGTTCAAATGGTATAAGTTGTTCTAATTCTGAAATTGAATATTTATGGTGCTGAGCCATCGCAAAGATCATCGTGTAATAATGCTGCAATGTGGTATGGCTCAGCATTAGATAAAAAAAGTTTCCATTCCTTCTATAACAAAGATTTGATCTTTGCCATTAGAATTCTTATATTTCAATTCATGTCTTAACTTGGGCATCGTTTCAAAGAATTTTTTAAGCTGTGTAATCACAGCAGAATCTAAATCATTTGAAAATTCTGCAATTTCTTCATCAGTTGAATCACTGAACTTTACTACTGAATCCTCTGAAACTAATTTGTCGAAGCATGAAACCATCATGTCGTAATTTGATTCAGCAGTCGGTGTTCCATTTTCAATCATTTTTTCAAATTCAGTTATAGTTGGATATCTAAGGAATAATACATATTCTTCATTTATTCTAATCTGATTTGAATGCTCTGAGTTTTTAGAAACTTTCACGTCATTTATGTCGAGCGACAATTTGACTACTTCAGCAGTTTCGGGGTCTTTTATAGTGAAGTTGATTTTGTTGTCAACTGATTTTCCTCTTATGGAAAGCAACAAATATTCCAGATCAAACATTGCTAAATCTTCGACATTCATGTCAATTAGACAGTTGTTTAAAACTTGTTTCATTGCCAATAGTGCTTGCTTTGGGTCTTTTGATTCTTGTGCTAAAAGAAGTATTTTTTCTTCTTTCACTGTAAACAATCTGTGTCTTATGATTTTTCCTGTAGACGGAACTTCAAGCTCAAAAATTGCGTGTTGTATTTTAGGTAATGCCATGATAATTCTCCATAGTTCATGTAAATAATGTTTTGATGCCTTTCAATGATTTACCGACTTCATTTACAACATTTTTTATGTCAGTAATGAATATTGGATCATTGAGATTTAAGATTTTTGAAGTGCTTATTTTGAACACCGGTATATCACCAGCGGAACCTGCCTTAGTCCCTTCAACTTTAATTGAGCTGTATGAAAAAGATACATTCAATTCATTTGTATCACCATTGAAACCCCATCCAAGTGCAAGTGATCCTATGTTTATTGGATACACACCATCGAAAATGATTTCGTAGAAACTTCCGTTTATCGAATAAATTTTTACGATCATACGTGCTGCATAGTCGCTCTTATAATTTATTTCATACGGTAAATGTGATGAATCTCCTGCTCTTGGGGCAGCCTTTCCGTTGCTTTCGTCATAATTAAGAACTTTCTGAAACCATTCATGGAAAAATCTAAGTATAGAGTGACTATCATCTAACATAATCAAGCAAGACAACACATCTTTTTGAAGTCCCATTGGCAATGCCTGTGGCATGTTAAACCCATCACTACGATATTCCATTACATCTAATTGCAGGCCAGGTAGATTAATGTCTTTGCAAAAGAAAATCAAATCACGTTCGATTTGTGTTTGTTCATTGCTAACAAATTCTACTGTAAATAGATTTTTCTTTGCTGGCCCACCATATTGCTCCAATTTTGCTTTGAAATCATTCAAATTGAAAACCACTTATTTCGTTCCTTTTAATTGGAATTATTTTATCTTATTTATATAGAAAAACATAGTACTAATATAAATAATGCATATTGATATCTAAATGTGAAGGAATTTCAATGAAATACGTACCGTATACTTATTTAATAGGATGGAGTAAACATGATGTTTGGTATTATGGGTCAGAAACTGGTTGGAAAACTAAAACAGCAAATCCTTTAAATCTATGGAAAACTTATTTTACATCTTCTAAGCATGTTTATAATTTTCGGAAAAAACATGGAGAACCTGATGTAATAAAAGTAAGAAAAATTTTTGAAGGTAATTTATCAGATGAAGAAAATTACCATATACTTTTTAAAAAGTGTTCTGAATGGGAACAAAATGTTCTTATGAGAATGAAAGTTTTAGATAATCCTTCTAAATGGCTCAATAGAAACATAAATGGGGTTATAAGTTCAAAATCTGTTGAGGGTTTTCTTTGGAACAATGGTTCAAAAAATATTAGAAGTAAAACTTGTCCCGGTGAAAATTGGAAAAGAGGGCTTTACCTCAATGAAAAACAGAAAAATAAAAGGTCTAATACAGCAAAACAAAAGACAGGATCAAAGAATCCATTTTACGGCAAAAAACATTCTGAAGAAACAAAAAAGAAAATTGGTTCTGCTAATTCCGGAGAAAATAATTTTTTCTTTGGTAAAAAGAGAAAAGATCATTCTGATAAGCTTAAAGACAGGATTCGCCTTTGTAAAAATGGTAAATATACTCTATTAGACAAATCTTTATTAGAAGAAAAATTAGCAGACGGATGGGAAATTTCTACTTCAGAAGAAACAAAACAAAAAATTTCAAGGTCACATAATGTTGTTTATACTTGCCCACATTGTCAAAAGAGTGGAAGTAGGCTTATGCTAAGATGGCATTTTGATCATTGTAAATATAGAAATCTATCTATTCTTCCTAATGATCTTTTTTGAATCTTCCCATACTTGAGTTTGACTTGCCTTTTCAAATCTAGCCAAGTCTAGAAATAAACAAATATCCCACTCAGTTGGGTGTATGTACATGAATTTGCTTCTTATATGATTTGGCAAATATTGCTTAATGCATGGCTTAAATTCTTTGAATTTAGTTGTACTGTTTAAAATTTTATAAGAAATTTTTAACTTCGTTGTTTCATCAAATTTTTCATTTGTAACTGTATCATAAAGGGAATCCATTAGTTTTGCACGTAGTTTAAATGGTAAATAGTGCAAATTTATGCCTAATATAGAATTCCCCTTTAATTGGTTGATAGGAAAAATTAAAGGGACTCTGTCATAATATGGCAAAGTATCTTTGTGTTTTGGGTCATAGTAAAAAGTAAACATGTGACCAATTCTCAAGCGACTTTGGAATTCATTGTCAGCACTTTTGAAAAAACTAGTTTCGTTTATTTTTCCAAGTTCTCTTGCTTTTGCTCTATACCAATCTTTTGCTTCTTGTGACCGCGCGGGCATTTGACCAGAACGAATGCCTTTTAGCAAAAGTTCATCAAAAATCTTATTAGCCATTACTTAATCCCTAAAAATTTTTCAGTCATTATTCTAAAGTGCCATCCTCTTTCAGAGCAATATTTCTTAGCAGCTTCCCACTTAGCTTCATTTATCCCGTATGTTTTCACTTCGTTCAGATATCTTCTAGATATTCTTCCAGAAGGTGTTGCATTCTTTTTGCGTATGTCAGGCGGGCGCGTTTGTGAATCGGGTTTTATTTCGATCATCAAAATTTCAAATTTTTCTTCACTTGTTTTCTTTTTCATTACAACATCGGGGTAGTATCTATGCCACTTTCCGTCAATTGGAGAGTAATAGGGAACTACAACTTCTTCCGATTGCCACCAAACTACATCAGGATGTTCGTCGATCACGCGAAAAAATTTCATCTCCCAACCTGATCTATATGTGATGTTCGTGTGGTCTCCCTTGTATTTATCGGGATTCTTTGGTTTAAATCGTCCTCTGTATGCCACTTCTATTTTCCAATATAAATAAATTCAATCTTACCCTTATTTATAACAGGAAATAGAATGCCTTCATTTGCCCCAGTAGAGCTTACAATGGCACAGAATAAACAAGCTGTAGAAGACAGAGCCTATATTTTTCCACAGGATATTGGAAAATACGGAACACTTTTGGTTTTCAGAGAATATAGATTTCAAGAACGTAGAGATCTAATTGATCGCCAACCAGTTCCTACAATATCAGGTTCGATTTTACTGCCTTTGCCAAGAAACATGTTAGATAATACCGGTGTTCAATTGAACGGTACACAACTTGGAATTACTGGTGAAGTAATTGCCAAAACTCTTTCACAAGGTGGTACATCATTAGAAGCAATGGGAAATGCCGCTGCAAGCTTATTCCCATCTGGAACTCAAGTTGCCAATGGTATTCGCGATTTGATCGTATCGGGTGGCGAAGGCTTAAGTCAAGATATTAGCACCCAATTAAACTTCTTGGGAAGAAGATTGTTATCTAACGTTGGTGATCCTTCTGCATTTAACATTGGCACTGGTTCAATAGTAAACCCAAAACAAGCATTGACTTTTGATGGATTACAATTGAAAGTTCATAACCTTTCTTGGAGCTTAGCACCAAGAACACCCGGTGAATCAGAAGTATTGCGCCAAATTATACGGACTATAAAACGAAATATGTTGCCAGCTTTTCAGAACTTAAATGCAGGCGGAACATCAGTAATACCAAGAGCATTTTTAAAATTTCCATCAATGGTTGATGTTTTTTATCTTGGGTTTGAGGAAGGGCATATGTATAGATTTAAAACGTCTATGATTGCTTCCTGTGAAATCAACTACACACCACAGGGAATATCTATTCTAAAAGGCGGTAAACCGGCTGCAATAGAATTGAACTTGGCACTTCAAGAAACAGATATCCATGTTTCTGCTGATTACGGTGGAGAAGGCGACACTACGCTCAACGGAACTGTTGTTGATGCTCAGTCAACAGGGGGTGCTCAGTAATGTCTAGATATTTTACTGATTTTCCTCTAATAAAATACAATTCAGTTCCCGTAAGAGACATTACAAGAAGAACAAATTTCATAAAAGAAAATCTTTCAAATCCGTTTGTTTTCCTCCCTTACACAGTAAAAGAAAATGAACGACCAGAAGACATTGCTTTTCTTTACTACGGATCAGTTAATTACACTTGGGTTGTTCTTTTAGCAAATGAAATTTATGATCCACAGAATCAATGGTACTTAAACGAAGAATTATTCAATGAACTTTTAATCAAAAAGTACAAAGATGTTTCTGGGAAAACTGGATATGAAGTAATTGACTGGACAAGAAATCAAACTATTCTAGAAAACATTCTATATTATGAAAAAGATGGAATTGCGTATTCACCAAGCACATTTCCTACTATTTATGAAGCAAATATGCTGGGTGAATTTGTTTTAGATGAAAACGGGTATAAAATACCTGTTAGTAGAACAGTTTCTTCAGATTACACACCAGTTAGAATCTATGATTACGAGTTTCAGTTCAATGAAAATAAAAGAGAAATAACTCTAGTAGATAAATCATATATTCCCCAAATTGAAAAAGAATTTAGAAAGAAAATTAAATCGTGACGAAAAAATACGCTGGTTATTATACTCTTAAAAAATTCATAGTTTATCCAGAAGGTGGCGGTAAAAGAGAATATGATCTTTCACTTTTGATACCTGCTTTTACAATAACTGAATCAATTGATTTAGATTGTATAAATGGCTATGCAAAGGTAATTGACAGTGCTGGTTTACTTGAAGGTTATCCACTTCGAGGTGAAGAACGAATTTACATTGAAGTAGACGATGCACTTGGAAACAACAGAGTTTTCCACATGTTTTTGTGGAAAATTGATAATATTTCAGTGTCTGATATAAACAAACAACTTACATATGTCATACATTTTGTTTCTTATCAGAGATTTAAGGCTGGATTGAAAAGAATTATTACTGCTTATGACAGGCCTGCTTCGGAAATTGCACTTGATTTATTTGTGAATAATTACAAACTAACAAGAGCTGCAAATCCATCGGACGATTCTGCAAAAGTTGAAATTGGGTATGTTGAAGATGAAATAAGCAAAGAACTTGTCTACGAAAAAGTCAGCGATCCTATAAGAATTACAATTCCAAATATGACACCAATGCAAGCAATGAAATTTGTTGCTATGAGATCTTTTTCAAATGAAAGCCCTTCGTGTACATTTAGATTTTTTGAAAGTGCTAATTACTTTTACTTCATCAGCGATGAGGGACTTTATAAAAAATCAGAAGAAGCTAACAGAATTTTCAATTTTACATCT
>RXKI01000140.1:4899-11525 GCA_003962895.1 Neisseriaceae bacterium | reverse complement strand
GAGTATTGATAATAGATTCCGAATATACTTTAACCATTATTTGTTAACCTTATTAGATATTAATAATGCTAGTAATACCCATAGGCTTATAAACAACAGCACCAGCAAATGAAGCACATACTTTCTCAGCCCATGAAGACACTTTTTGTACCAAGCCAAGTGAGTTATAGCGAGTAACCTCAAGAGAGCGCACAGTTTTAACACCATTTACTTCATCTGCGATTAGTTGCCATGTTGCTTGACCTTTAGTACTCCTATATTCAGGAGTAGGTAGAATTTCTAGATTTTTATAAATCTTCTTCAATTGATCTTCTAATGTAATACCAATCAGATTGATTTTAGTTGCAAAGTACTCTGCGTTTTCTAAGTCAATCATCAAGAACATTTTTGCATCGCGATTCAGGATACCACCAGACTGTTTGCGTAATCTATTAAACATTACACCAACTAAAGCCTGTGCTTCATCAAAGGTCATATCTTTTAATGTCTTGCCAGCATCTTCTGCAGGTAATAGATTTGGATCAGTCAATAATCCAAAAGTATTTTGATTTGCTACACCATAAAAACCAATTTTATTAATCTCAATACTAATACGCTCAGCTTGCGCTGAACGTTTTTCAGTTGCGATATCAACACCAGCCATACCCATTACAGCCTGCTCTTTGTAACCATACATTAAAGTTTTAGAAAATTCTTTAGTATCGCGCCATGCTGTTTTTAATGTTGCAGCTGATTGTCCACCTTCTGAATAGTCATCGTAATCTTCAACATCACCTTCAAGATTTAACATTGGCATTTGTACCTGTGAAGTACCAAATGAGCCAAGCGTAACAGGAGTCGCTACAGCATCAAAATTACGAATTTGAAATAGTTGACGATTGATTTCATTCATAAAAGCAGTAGTGTAAATTGCAGGAGCACCACTTGATGATGCGTTATTTGGAATATTTGAATCCATTGCCATCATCTGATTATACTTTGCGATTTGCTCACCACGATCAAGTTTACTATCTATAACAATTGGCGTAATGTTATGACCGTAGTCAAGATTACGTGATGCCAACATGTTTTTTAATAATTCATTCATTATTTTGTCACTCCATTATTTACAGGTAATGCGTCATTACCGATATCAATTAACGATTTCTCTGGGCCACCAGTTAACACCACAAAATCAGTCTTCATATAGTTAGGCTGAGTTGTTACACCAGTTGCAAATGTTCCATCTTTTACATTAACGAATACTTCGTCACAAAATTTAGAATCTCCAGCATAGTTTTTATCAATAAATACTGATACTTTACCTTTAGCCATAACACCCACATTACGACCTTGCATAACTAACATGCTATAACCAGCCTCAGTTTGCGCCCATGTCCATGAATTTTGGTCTGTAGCAGGAACAACACCAGCGAATACATCACCAGACATAAATAAAGTTTTATATCCAGTTGCTTTACGATAAAACACCGGTTTACCAATTCTAATAACTTCTCCAGTTACTACGGCATTAGTTGGATAAAATTGAGCACCAACAAATCCACCCTCTTTATTTCTTTCCATTCCACCAACTTCTTGTTGGAATAAAGCATTATCTCTTTCAGCCATGATTACCCTCTTTTGAAAAAGTTATTCATTGATGCATCAACTACTTCAGCACTACTTTTAGAATCCATCGTCACACCTTGGCGTTGATTTGCACGTGGCTGTGTAGCTAATAGCTCAACCATTGCATATTTCTGTGCAGTTGTTTTGCCGTCAAACGCAATACCCTTGCTAGTAAGAACAGCATTAAATATTTTCTCAGCACTATCAAGAGCTGTTTGATTAACCTTAGTACCCAATACTCGCTCAGCTAAATTAATTGCGCTGTCATAAGCTCGTAGTTGTGCTTTATATGAATCAATACCTTTACGAACACCAGTATTAATTAGCTTTCTAGCTGAATCCATTGATAATGGCTCACCAGCTTCGTCAGCAGTAGGCTCTTCATCATCAGCACCATCACCATCATTTGTTGGTTCATCATCTCCTGTAGGCTCTTCATCCGTTGTTGGCTCATCATCTTTAGCACCAAATGCATCTTGCAACATATCTGAAATAGCTTTTTGTTGAGCCTCTACTTCGTCATATCCGCCCATTGCATCCATGATACCTTTTGCCATCTCATCAAAGTTTGGACCTTCATCAGTAGTATCTTGATCTTTGATGGCTTCCTCATCCATAGCTAATTTGATTCTATTTTGTAGCTTAGGATTATTAATGTTTGCTTTTTTGAACAGTCTAGCCACCAATGCAGCTGAATCCCCAACAAAAGCAACTTTTCTTTTTTTCTTCATTGTTGTTTCCTTAGAAATAATTGAATTACTATCTGCTACACCAGCAGTTTGAACACGTGGATCCTCAACCAATGCCACATGGTTTACAATAATGTCAGTCATCTTAATGTCATATTTATCTCCCTCATATTCCCCACTTTCTAAAACAGGTGTATATTTATAGCCTACTGATAAGCCTTCAATTTCACCGTCAGTGATATATCTAATCTCACGTGAGGTTAAGAAGGACAGAAACGCCCTAACAGTGTTATCAGCTTCTACTCGCGCATCATTACCTACTGAACCAATAAGATATTGCTTATGTTCATTAGCTAGTGAATCAGCTGTTACTTCAATGTGCCGATCAAGTAATGGCACTCCATTAAAACTTTCGATGGACTTTTGTAGCTCATCTAATGGTCGTAATACGTTATAAACCTCATCAGGCTGTATGTTTAATTCTTTAATTTGTTCAGGTAGCAGTGGTAATTCTTTACCTAAATATTGGCTGACTTCTGCTCGAGTTAGTATCGAGTTTTCAACTCTTAAGTACCCATTATTAGGGTCTAGTTGACGATTACTCATTTATGATTTTCCAATAAAAAAGCCCCAGCAATTTAGCTAGGGCTTATGAAAGCAAAATAGCCTATGAATTAACATAGGCTATTGTTGTGTTTTGCAAAAATAAATACAAGTAAATGTAAATAGTTTGCTTTACCTCTTGACTTCGTACATACGAAATGATATAATACGTTATTCAGATTAAGAAAGGAGGTGATAAAAATGAGAAAGCTAATTGCGATTATCGCAGACTTACTAACTATCGTAGCAGCGTTACTTAGTATAATTAGCGAGATTCTAAGAAGAATCTAATCACAGAGGGGGAAACCCCTCGCATTAGCTGACTCAATAATAATTATAACATACTAATTTTAAATCATTTAATCTTTTGGAGTAATCAAATGTTACAAATAATTTTATCAAGTATCATTTTAGTATGTGCAGGTATATCGTTATACTTCAATATCAAAAGATACAAAGAAGATAAGAAAAATAAACAAAAATAACCAGGGGCGTCATGCCCCTTTTAGGAGTTACTAGAATGACTAACGAACAACACAAACAGCAAGTGCTAGATAATATCAAAGCATCAAAAGCAAAATATGAGCAAAACCGTACTAGTCTCAGAATCTCAAAGGATTTAGCCGCACTACTTCGCGCTGAAGCAGATAAAAAAGGCTTATCTATTGAAAAGTATTTATTCTCATTACATGGCATTGAGAAATAGTACTATTGTGAAACCCTAGCAGGTAGTTCTGGCTCTCCAATAATTACCTGTCTAAAACAATCACAATTTATTAGAGTACCAGGCAATATATATTCGCCATCAATCAGGCATCCTTTTGCTAACTCAAAAACCATACCATCAGCTTCTTGATGTGATTTACGTGGTTTAGCACTACCATTACTATGTCGCCATACTGCATATTTAATACCATTATCTAAGGCTCGTTGAGTTGATAATACAGCTGTCGCCTTACTTATTTGGTCTTTGGTAATCAAAGCCACACGGTTACGACATTGTATGCCACGTACAATAAGCATTTTACTTAGTGCATCTGCATCATTACCAAATTGCAAAGCTCGTTGCATATCGCCTTGAATATCTTTATACAATTGCTCAGGTAAATCAGTAATCAAATCAACATTTGCATCAATGATTGACTTTTTACGCATCAACAAATCACGGCTATCACCACGTATAGTGAAATCAGGTGCTGCTTTCGTGATACTACGCTCTAATGCACCAGTTACAGCTTCATCAGTTGAATCAATATGCTTCTGTGCTATACGCCTTGCGTGTTTATTAAAACGCTTTTTCCATTTACGATATTTATAATTCAACAACCCATTTAAATCATTTACAGGATTACCATCAAATGTAATATCGTCTTCTCGATGCTCGTACATATGCTCAATGCTATAACACATGTCATCAATCATTGCTCGCACAAGCTTTGAAATATCTGAATAGTATTCACGTCGTAAATAGTCCAATGGTTTGATTGCACCACCAACAGCAAAACCTTTATCTTGCTGTACTTGCTTTTTACGACTACGTAGCATCTTATCCACCACCTAATTTAAGAGGGTTTTTTATTGGCTGTTGCTCAATTGGTTCTTCATTCTCCATCAATCCATCATCAATATCACTTATATCAATATGACCATAACCAGATAATGGATCTCCTGCAATTCGTTCAGCTTCTTCGCGTGGACTAATTACACCAGATTGAATATGCGCTACTCCCACACGTGTTTTAGCTTCATTAACCTGAGCTTGTTCTAGCTCGTTCAACTGCTCAAGTGGTACAAATTTGAATTTGATATTTTCATCAATCTCACCAAACAAACTAAGTTGCATAACTTTTAGCAATACTTCAAGATTTGGTCTGAAAATCTTTTCTTGATAACTACTAACCACATCATAATAATTTTTCATATCATGCTGCCCTGTTGCATTCATGCCAGCAGGAGATTGACCAAGCCATCTTGTGAGCGGTATATGATGCACACATGCAGTTAATTCATACATTTTGCTAAGGATGTTATCCAATTCAGCAAGTGATGTTGCTAACTGAGTAAATTCCTCAGTTTCTTTGTTATAAGCTAAAACTCCAAAGTTATTCCTATTTTTGACCAATTGATCCATACGAAACTTAAATTGCTCAACAGCTTCAAAGTCTTCATCGTCATTGCCTGTAGCTTCAATAATCCCCTCAAGATTTGTACCCATTAGATTAAGGTTACAACGCTTAACCAATGCGGCAACTTCCATCCGAGTACTCTCAGCTGTCATAATGTAGCTAAGTATCTTCTGAGTTAAGCTAACTCCGAAATACGCATACATCGGACGCAACTGTTCAGGTAATTCACGGTCAATAAATTTTAGCAATCTACTACGATGAACCTCATTACCCATAATCAAATAGTGCTGAGGATTATAAAAATCACTCTTGAATGGATTGGATGTATTCTGCAATATTGGTGTGCATCTCATTGGCTCTATGACAACCAACTCTTTTAATGCACCTATACCAACCTGTAATGACTCAAGCGATAACTCTTCTGCGCGCTGAGCGGTATTAAATGCATTTAACTCTTCATCATCATTTAGTGATATATACATCATGTTACCGCCGCTACCTAATGTTAAATAGGCAGAACGCTCAAACTTTGCTTTTACATCAAGGCGAATCATCTCTTCTTCAAGTTGCTTGATTTTTTTAATCTTGCTATCATCACCATCATCAGCAACCAATTCAATCCATTTGCGTACCATGTCACCAGATAATATCCCACAAGCTGAGTCAATCAATCCTACTTGTGAAGTAAGCATGTTCAATAATGGAAAGCCTAAGAATCTATTATTCTCAAGTAATGCTGTGTACATCTCATAAGGCACATTTGCCACGTCTCTATTGCTTAGTGTTCGACTAACAACATCACGGCTCTCTATACTATCAAATGTCATAGCACTACGAGTATAACCCTTGTCTGTCTCCATCAATGGCAACTCAAGATTAATTGCAATATGCTTTGGTTTATCTTGTATATTTCGTAAGTATGGATTAACTTTTCTAGTTCGTTGTTTGCTCCATTTGAGTGATTTGAATAATCTCTGAAATAATTTCTTCATTGTTTTACCTAAGTGCATATTTATTGATTTTTAAACGTCCACGGCGTAATGCAGAGATGTGTTTAGTCAAGGCATAGCGTATCGCATCCCAACAGTTATGAACAATAAGTCCAGAATTTATAGAAAAATTCTGGACTTTTTCAACTTCCATGTTATAGACTGGTTGTGGACTTATCTTTTTTATTCGCTTCACTTTGACGAAGTTTACCGCTACAGGATCTTGAACATGTTCTAGCGACTCGATAGCTATTGCATTTGAATTCATTATTACAAATCTCACAAATTTTAGTTATTTCATCTAATCCTAATTTTCGCCGTAAAGCTGATTTGCATTTATTACTACAAACTTTAGAATGATGCAATCCGTTAAAATCAATACCACAACACATGCATTTTTTAGGTACTCGCTGATGCAGCTTATTCTTCATATTTTCATAATGTTGTTGATGCCATTCTTTACCTGCTACACTTTTGTGCCATTCTTTAGTAAGAGGTCGGATATTATCTAAATGAATATTGAATTTTTCTCGATTATCGTTTATTCTTTCTATTGAATGATGGCTCATATGTTCTTTTTCATTTATCAGCATTAAATTATCAATATTGTT
>RXKI01000140.1:0-4849 GCA_003962895.1 Neisseriaceae bacterium | reverse complement strand
ATCATGGTCTATATGATGAATACAAAAACCATCAGGAATAATACCGTTAAAAAATTCCCAAATATATCGATGCATACGAATTTGCTTACCATTGATTTTTCTTGCTGACAAATAGTATCCAGACTGATTATCTAGTGTAAATCTAATATGATTAAAATACTTAATTTTCTCCATCTATTTACTCCTAAAATAATTTTGTTAAAACATTTAAGTTAACTAACTCTTTGGATAGACTTTGTGCTCGTGATAGTCGCTCTGGAGATATAGGCGGACGTTTAAAGTCGTCTTTCTTAGTATCCATCTTACGTTTGACTAATGATTTATGTAATTCTCGCTCAATAAAGCAATTAGCCAGATGCCACTTGTGAGCAACTGACTCAAGCTCGAATAACCATTGCATAGTATCGTGATACTGTTGCACTGTCATATCGCTTAGTTTTTTGGTTTTATTGAGTTTGTGAATACGCTTGTAGATAGCGTTGGTTACATTGTCATGGTCTAACGTTCTGAAATAACGTGCGACACTATCAACTTGAACGTCAAAATCGTTCCATTGAGATGAAGTAA
The DNA here is from genome assembly GCA_003962895.1 of Neisseriaceae bacterium. GTDB lineage: Bacteria > Pseudomonadota > Gammaproteobacteria > Burkholderiales > UBA11063 > Aquella. The sequence goes on along the minus strand of RXKI01000140.1, from coordinate 4,282 downwards.
TAGAATTAGACATAATAATATCCTGATTGAAAATTGTTACTAATCACCTACTTTGTGGGTAGGGTTGGAGCTTAGTAACACCGCAATCAGACGGCTGTTGCTTATTGGATATTCGGCAACACTCCAGCCCATTGTTTGGATGTAGAAATAAAAAAAGCCCTTGAACGGATGGCTGACCGCTGATTGTGAGGAGTTACTAAGTCCTGCAAGTATTATACTCCTATCAACTACATAAGTCAATATTAAAATAAAATATTTAATATTGAGTCTTCTTCCGTCAATTCATCAACAATAACCCATCCTCGCTGTGTTAACACTGGATGGTAGCCTGTTGCTTTAATTACTCTTCCATCATCCATTTCTATTTCATAAACATCTGCACTCTTATTGGTTTCTCTAACATCATAAAATCTATTTAACTCTGGTAATTTAGTATCTTCGTTATAACTCCAAACTAAACCACTTTCTCCAACTAAATCAGATATTTTTACCTGTCCATCTACAGTATCTACCAGCGTATCACCTGTTAAACAGTGGTTATTAGCGTCAATAATATCTACTGTTACCTTGCCACTATCTTTGTCAGTTTTGTATTTGTAGTTATGCGCCTCATAAATCATGTTTTTACATGCTGGATTTATGATAATCGTGAAACCTTGCAAATACTCTAGACCAGCTTCAATACTACCCTTAAACTTCTCAGCACCCTCAACCTTTAACCCATCAAAAGCTAATTGAGCGATTGAATCAGGACGAGCGGAATCAGCATACCATTGTTTGCCTTTAGATTCTGGCATTACTTCTTTGATGCGTTCCATGTATTTATTGGGTAGCAATTTGGTTTCGTAAATCTCACGATTGATATAGATTGTTTTTTTATCTAAAAAACATAACTCAACCATTGCTGCAGGGTCGGTACTAAAACCAAAATCCATACCGTAGAACATCTCAATAGCTTTATTTTCATATCGCCACGTTCTACCATCATGCTCTAAGCTCATATCGAGTATTTTAGTTTTGCCTTTGAATATCACATCTTCGGTCATATCCAAGACCTTACCTAAGTACACATGCTCATAACGAGCGTAATCATGTTCTTTGAGATAAGCAATCTCATCTAAGATTGTTTGTGAGTTAAATGGATTATCTGGGTAATTTATTTCAATGCGAAGCTCATTATCTCGCTGAGGTGCTTCAATGAACCGCTGATATGTTGCTGATTCTCTATCGCGTGGATTAAAGCAAACGATAATTTCCGAACCTTCCTTTCGTATGGTTGGAATTAATATTTCCCAAACATCATTAGTTATAGTTTCGGCTTCTTCAATGAAGCAAATATCAATATTGGGGATTGACTTTAATTTTAATACACCAGACCTTAAGCCTTTGAATTTAAACTCACTACCATTGGTACAAGTTATTGTTGACGCACCTACATAGAATAGACCATTTTTATTCTCTCTATCATATTGCAAATTATTATCATAGATAAAATCTCTAATTTCCGCATATGTTGATTCATTAATAGAACCCTCAAGCTCACGAGCACATATTATTTTTGTTTTACGTTCTATTGCTCGAATAATAAGATAGCGAATAATAGTAGCCGTCTTACCGCTTGAACGTCCACCATACAGAACTTTGTACCGATATGGTTCAAAAATTGGAAGTAATCTATCAATAACATCAAACTTTAATTCCATTTATTTCTTTTTAATTCCATTTATTTTAATGATGACATTAGAATTAACCTCGCCACTTAATTCAGTTTTTTGGTCTACTTGTAGCCTATCTCCATATTTCTTAGGAGCTATCTTTGTTAACAGCCATTTGCGAGTATCTACTTTTAGTTTACTGCGCCCCATCCATTCACGATTTGGTCGTTCGTTGCCATCATAGTCATACTCAGTATCTTTTGAATTGTTATCGGCAATATCTAATATTTCATCAAATAATATATCTGCCATAATCTCGCGTGCGCGTGCGTACTGCTCCGAAAAGTATTTATACTTTAGTAACCATTGGAAAATAGTGCTCACCGTTGGCATATCTTCATCTATGCAAATTGTGCGTATAGTTTTACCATGAGCAACTTGCTCACAAATCCTGTCAGCCAAGGCATTGCTGTACTTTGTAGGTCGTCCTATTTTCTTTGCCATTTTTATTTCAACGCTAAAATCAATGCAGGCAAATATTTCAATACAACAAAACAAAATCCACAACTAACTACAGCCCACATCCATCTTCTAAAATGTTTATTTGTTTCAAATTTATCAGCCATTTCATTAGCTCCCTTATTGACAAAGAATCCAAACATCTATATAATATTCCTTGCTATTAAAAGAAAACCCTCACTGGATTGCCGTCCATTATGTGAGGGTTTTTTATTGCACAAATGCAAAAAGCCCAGATAATTAAATCTAGGCTTTGAAATAAAAAAGCTCGCATGTCTATTTACAAACAGCGAGCACTATAGCGAATTATTACATATTTACACCCTGCTGTCAAGTCTATTTTGCAACATTTCTTCAATTAAATCAATCATAGAACATCCCTCAATTTAAGCTTGTTTTTTGAGCTTATCGCGTAGCTTATAATCTTCAGAAATAAAATCATCTACCACTAAAATCTTCTCACCGATATTTTTAGGCAATTCTTCAATCTTGAGCATTATATCTCGGATTAAATCCCAGTCTCTTTTCATAAACAACCTCTCCTTTAATTTATCGTAGGTTCTTCAAGTAGCAATTCTACATCATCGGTATCGACATATAGCCGATTGCCATGATTAACAAAGCGCACCAATCGACCATTGATATAATCCATAAATACCTTAGACACCTCTATATCTCCCTGTTGGACGTGATGCATATGCAATAGTATTAGCTTCTTCAAGTTTAGCTTTTAATCGTTTGATTTCGATATTTGGGGCATTCATGTAAAGGCTAATCTTATGATGTCAATTATTATCGTTTTAATTATTACCGCTTGTTGGTTTTGGAACAAATATACTAATAAAAAATCTCAACAATTAACAGAAAACCGCAAACGCCTTACATGGTGTCAAAACTGCGACATATCAATGAAATTCATTAAATCACTCACACATAGCAATCGTTACGAGTGCTCTAAATGTGGTCAATACAGACTTATTGATGAGCACCGCAAGTAATCAATAACTTATTATTTTGCAACACAGCATAAACTCTATTTGATGACAATATATCAAAGTAAATTTCATCAAGTTTTTTACGCTTAGCACTACACTTATCATGTAATAAATTTTGTGCTGTACGACGTGCAAACTTTGTAATATTAGCTAATTCCGAATAAATATCACAGCGTTTGTTTTTGTCACGATAATACAAAATATAACACCTATTCTCAGCATAACTACCACCAAGATATTCAGATAAAGCATTCATAGACACATCATGACCAAACAAGTCCTCATAACCCCAGTAAATAGCCATAAAAGCACTTTGCTCTGCACTAAGATGTTTTCTAATATCACAAAGCACTTTATTAGCAAAAATGACATTAGTTATCTCTGATTTAGGCACAGTCGAGTGAATACTCCTAGAGCTAATCTTAGCCTTTGGATTAACCACAACCAACTCTTTGCATGAATCACGATACAACGAGCCACCACGAGCCATATTGTGTAATTCAAAGAGTGCATTTCTAATGTCATTAAACTTCATGATTTACCTTAGTGAATATCATCAAAACGTGGAGTTGCCCCCAACCTCACGATTATTTCGCATGAACCTATCTAATTGTCTTCTACTCATTCCTGACTTAACTGGATGTTTTGATTTATGGCTCAGATTTGAGTAATCTCTTTTGAACCACCACAAACCAAAATCACAAAAAGTTTTAAAAATTCTAGTAACCACTATGCACTCCCAAATAGTTCAAAATCTCATCTTTGGCATCTTCCCAACCACGACAGACCACCGCTTTATATCCAACCTTACTTAAACGCTCAATCATTTCTTTTTGCTCTTTACTTACTCGACCAGATTCAGTTTTGAGTTCGATAAATAAACCATGATGACCTCGTGCTGGATATGCAAAAAACAAGTCAGGAATACCCTTTTTAACGCCCTCAGCCTTAAGTTTTGCTGCAACCTTAATATGACGAGCACCGCCATTTGGAATTGCAAAAACCAAACCTAAAACAGGATAACGTGGAGTTGATAATGCAATCCATCTCATTAGTGAAACTTGATGATCATGTTCTGATACTTTAGCTACTCTCATTTGCCATCTCCTAAAC
>RXKI01000136.1 GCA_003962895.1 Neisseriaceae bacterium | reverse complement strand
AGTATGGATTTGGTTAAACAGAATTTATTATATACAAATGGTCTTGATGAAGATTTCTTAGACTTACAACTAACTAAATTAAATAATCGTAATATTGATTTTGCTGATTTGTATTTGCAAAATATTACCAGTGAATCGTGGGCTCTTGATGAGGGAATAATTAAATCAGGGAGCTTTGCTATTAATCAAGGTATTGGTATTCGTGCGGTTGTTGAGGATAGAAGTTTTTTTACTTATACAAATGCATTAAATACAGATATTATCAATGGGTTAGTAGATAATTTATTTATCACAGGTAGTAGCCAATCAATAAATAAACAATTCAGTCATAATTCAGCAGAAAATCACAGAAAATTATATACTGAGCAAAACCCGCTATATAGCTTAGAGAATGCAAGCAAAATTGAATTATTACAAACAATAAATTCATCTGCACGTAAATTAGCACATGTTACTAACGTAATAGCAAGTTTAAACCTTGAGTATGATCAGATATACTTAGCAAGAAGTGATGCAAAACACTTTATGGATATTCGCCCATTGGTGCACATGAGCATTAGCATTATTGTATCTAAAGATGGTAAAACTGAACGTGCATCAGCTGGCGGAGGCGGGCGTTATATATTAGATTATTTTGCAAGTAATGTGGTTGATGAGTATATCAATAAAGCATACAATCAAGCGATTTTGAAGCTTGAAGCAAAAAATGCACCCAAAGGCGAGATGCCAATTGTATTGGGGAATGGTTGGGCTGGTGTAATTTTGCATGAAGCAGTTGGGCATGGCTTAGAGGGTGATTTTAACCGTAAGGAAAGTTCTGCATTTAGTGGCAAAATTGGGCAGCAAGTTGCAAGCAATGGTGTAACAGTAATTGATGAGGGGTGTATTGCTGATAGGCGTGGTTCATTAAATATTGATGATGAAGGAAGTCCAACTCAACGAACAGTATTGATTGAAGATGGCATCTTAAAAGGTTACATTTATGATGAATTGAATGCTCGCCTAATGAATACTAAATCAACAGGAAATGGTCGCCGTGAGTCATATGCAAGTAATCCTTTACCTCGGATGACAAATACTTATATGTTGGGTGGTGAACATTCTGCTGAAGAAATTATTTCATCGGTTGAATATGGCTTATTTGCCGAAAATTTTGAGGGTGGGCAGGTTGATATTACCTCTGGACAATTTGTATTTAACGCATCGGTTGCTTGGGTTATTGAAAATGGTAAATTGAGTTATCCTGTAAAAGGATGCGCATTAGTTGGTAGTGGTCCAGAGTGTTTGAAGCATGTGACAATGATTGGTAATGATGTAGCACTTGATAGTGGGGTTGGCGTGTGTGGTAAAGATGGTCAATCTGTACCAGTTGGAGTTGGACAGCCAACGATTAGGCTAGATGGTGGCTTAGTAGTTGGTGGTAATTAAGGAATCAGAATGTCATATTTGTCATTATTAATTTTTTGTATGTCAACATCAATCACTCCAGGGCCAAATAATATGCTGATGCTATTATCTGGTGTTAAGTATGGAGTGAAGCCATCATTACCTCATTTTTGGGGTATTTGTGTTGGTTTTGTTTTGATGGTTGATATTGTAGGTATTGGTTTGGGTGAGGTATTTGCACATTACCCAGTTATTCACACGGTTATGAAATACGTTGGTGCAATATATATGCTGTATTTGTCATATAAGACAATATTTGCAAGTGATCATTTAACTATTGCTAAAGATAATCGTAGTAAACCATTTACGATGTTACAAGGTGTTTTATTCCAGTGGGTTAACCCAAAAGCTTGGATAATGGCAATTGGTGTAATTTCAACCTTTACAGTAGTAAATAAATCAATCTGGCTTCAGTTAATTCCAATTTCAATCATTTATTTTATTGCTATGATTCCAAGTGTTTTATTTTGGCTAATTGGTGGTGCTACATTACGTAAATATTTAGATAACCCACGTCATTTACGAATGTTTAATTGGACGATGGGTGTGTTATTAGCATTTTCGATTATTACGATATTTTTTGAGTGAGATTTTAGATGGATTTTATAAATTTTGATACCTTAACGATTGATTCGTTACGTGCTGATTTGACGAGTGAATTAGAAAATACGAAAGCGTTTATTGCTCAATTAGATAATATTCAAGAATCATCTTGGGCAACTATTATGAAGCCTTTGCAACTACAACTTGGTAAATTACAACATGTGTGGGGTATTATTGAGCATTTACATAGTGTGAAAGATAGTGAAGAGTTACGTAATTTACATGAAGAGTTTTTGCCAAGCATTACTGATTTTTATGTAAATATGGGGCAGAATGCTACTTTATTTAAGCACGTAAAAAATATTGCTAAAAATAGTGATAACTTAAATGAAGAGCAAAAGCGTGTTATTGAAAATGATTTACGTGATTTCAAACTTGCGGGGATTGATTTACCTGAAGCAGATAAAGTTTTGTATAAAAGTATTCAAACTCGATTAAGTGAGATAAGTACCAAATTTGAGCATAATGTACTAGATGCAACAGATAGTTTTAGTTACTATGCTAAATTAGAAGAGCTAGATGGTATTCCTGAAGATGTAATTGCTATGTATAAAGCGATGGCGGAAGCTGATGAAAAAGTAGGTTTATATAAAATATCGCTACATATGCCAAGTTATTTGCCAGTTATGCAATATGCCAAAAATCGAGAGTTACGTGAAAAAATGTATGTGGCATACGTAACTCGTGCCAGTGAGTTAGCTCAAGATGCTAAATACGATAATGCTGAAAATATCCGAAGCATTGTTAGTTTACGCGAGCAAAAAGCTCATGTTTTAAATTTTAACAATTATGCTGAAGTATCACTTGCAACCAAAATGGCAAAGTCGCCAAAAGAGGTTTTAACGTTCTTAGATGATTTAGCAACTAAGGCACGTAAGTACGCGTTAAATGATATTCAAGAATTAACTAAATTTGCTCAAGATAAACATAGTTTAATCGAATTAAATGCTTGGGATATTCCATACTATAGCGAAATGTTACAAGAGGCAAAATATAGTTACTCAAGTAACGAACTAAAAAAATATTTCCAATTGCCAAGAGTTATGGATGGATTGTTTGATTTGTTAAGACAATTATTTGGCATTCAATTTATTCAAACTAATGATATTCCAACTTGGAACTCAAGTGTTACGACCTATGCGTTATGGAAAGATGGTAGCTTGATCGGGCATATTTATTTTGATTTATTCGCGCGTAAAGGTAAACAGCCTGGAGCCTGGATGAATTCAGCTCAGCAACGTAGCTTTGATAATGGTGAAGAAAAACTTCCGCAAGCATATATTGTGTGTAATTTTACTGCTCCAATTGGTGATAAGTCAAGTTTATTATCTTTTGATGATGTGCAAACACTATTCCATGAAATGGGGCATGGCTTACATCATTTATTAACGGTAATTAATAATCCAGCTGTGTCAGGGATCAGCGGAGTGGAATGGGATGCAGTAGAGTTACCATCGCAATTTATGGAAAACTTTGCGTGGGATTATTCAATACTCGAAAAAATGACAGCTCATGTCGATAGTGGTGAAGTATTGCCTAGAGTCTTATTTGATAAAGTATTAGCATCACGCCATTTTCAATCTGGATTAATGACTTTGCGCCAGTTAGAGTTTGCTATTTTTGATATGCGCTTACATAGTGATTTTAATGTGGCAAGTGGTAACTATTTACAATTATTAGATGATGTCCGTGCCAAAATTTCTGTAATTACGCCACCAAGTTACAATCGTTTTGCGAATACTTTTGGGCATATATTTTCAGGTGGTTATGCTGCTGGATATTATAGTTATAAATGGGCTGAGGTTTTGTCTTGCGATGTATTTAGTGTTTTTGATGGTAAACAAGGCGATGAACTAAGTAACTTGGGTAATGATTATGTTAGTAAAATACTAAGCCAAGGTGGTATTCGTCCAATGATGGATAATTTTGTTGCATTTATGAAGCGTGAACCAAATGTTGATGCATTATTAAAATATAGTGGTTTATCAGAGTAATAAAACATATAAAAAGCAAAGAGTTATTCTTTGCTTTTTATATGTTTAAGATGTCTTGTTTGATGTTACCATTCATGCAACGTTGGATGAATTCAATAAAATCATTATCAACTTTACGTAGTTTTTTCCTTGAGTAAATACAATACTCATGCTCGTAGGTATAATAATTAGGCAATAGCTTTACCAATTTACCTTGCTTTTCTAAATCATCACACACGTAATTCCAGCTACCAAATATGTGTTCTCCAGCTAATCCTAATTGTAAAATATGATTCCCGTTATCAATTCGTAGTTGAGAGTTTTTTATGTTATCAAATATATATACTTCGTTCGTATTCATGTCAGTAAATTTGAAGTATTGGATAGTTTCTTTAGTAATGAAATCAATTACTCCAATAAAGTTATGGTTTTCTAAATCAGCAATAGTAATTGGAGCTCCATATTTTTCTATGTATTGAGGAGTGCAATAAAGATAAGCATATTCTTTTCTGGCTAGGCGACTAGTGTAATGTTTATGATATATTTTGTCGTAGGTAACAATGATGTCTAATTTACGGTTTTCAATATCGAGTTCAGTTGCTTGAAATAAACAATTTAATTTTATATTTGGGTGGTTATCAATAAAATAATTTAGATATGGTGTAATTAGATTTAGCGACATATGTATTGGTAGGCTAACATTTAATTCGCCAGTTTCTTCATTTTTAATCTGATTTATTATCTTATAGATGCTATCTAGATCATGGCGTAAATCTTTGAACTGTGAGTAGAGTAGTTGACCGTGTTCAGTCAAACCCATATTACGAGTATCACGAATTATTAAAGTGGTATTTAGGTATGATTCGAGTTCTTTTATTTTACGGCTTAAGGTTGATGGTGGAATGCCTAGTTTCTCAGATGCTTTACTGAAACTATTTTCTTCTACTATTTGTGTAAATAAAACTATTGTATCAAACATTTCTATACTTCCAAATTATGCCATATTAATTTTTGATTATACCATTTTTGCTGATAATCATTTTGTTTTGATTAACTAAAATACGTCCTTAGATAGATAAAGGAGAGCATTATGCCTAACAACAAACAAGTCAAATTATTATTAATAGCCATTAGTTCAGCTTACTTATTAGTGGGTTGTAACGGTGGTTCTTCAGCAACACAAGAAAGTATTCAACCAAATAGTATTTCAACTAGTACTGTTTCAGTTCCATTGTCAGAGCAAGTTGCAACTTCGTCTTCAATTTATACAGTTGGTGATAATAGTGGTAAGAGTGTTAAAAGCACTCAGTTATCAACTACAGATTCATGTTTAGCTTTAGTTGATAAAGATGGTAAAAACTATACAACTTCATTTAATTCATCTCAATGGTGGTCTACAGCTCAAGTTACCTTCGCGATTAAAAATACATGTAATGCGCCAATTGCAATTAGTAATGCAAAAGTTACTTTGGATGGATATGCAATTAATGGAGTAGCAGTTACTCAATTGGGCGATGTTGCACAAAGCGGCAGCGGTCCATATATGTCTGTAACAACAAATAACAATAATGTAAACATCAGTACTCCTGAGTGTGCTGGAGATTATTGCTTTTGGGCACAATTACCAGCTGGTGCTGAAAAAATATTTACGGTAAATAGTTCATTAGGTTCTGCAATTACCTCAGTTAGTGTGAAACAAGTTATTTTAGATGGTCAAGCTCCAACTCCTCCAGAGCCAGTTATTAAAACAGGTGAGATGACTGTTACAATTAATTCAGTGGAATTAAAAGATGCATGTACTAAACAATCATGTACAGCAGTAGTTGGTGTTAATTCACCATCAGGGATTGCTCCATTGGATCAAATCACGTTTAATCCAGCTGAATCTCCAATCATTGAAAAAACATATTCTAATTTATTACCAGGCACATATACACTTCAAATTAATAATGGAGGTTTACCAACTGGTACAACATTTAACTACGGTGCTGGTAATGGTTCTGTGGCTGTTGTTGCTGATACTACGGCTAAAGCAGATGTAAATTTCAAATATTCAGAACCTGCAGTACTATCAAATGTTAATTTCTCAGTTACTGGAATAAGTGATTTAGCTAAATTTACTGGGATTAACTCAATTGAAGCTGAAATAACTGATGAATCTACTGGAGCTAAAGCACGTATAGAATTACCTATTAATGGAACAGTTGCTAGCTTAAATGGTCTTCCGACAGGAGATACGTATACTATCAAAACACAAAGTATTGGTAACCCACAAGATGAATTATTTTATAAAGGCGTTGAATTAACTGGGGTTAAATTTAAACAAGGATCTAATACTCAAGCAATATCGTTAACTAAAGTTACGACAAGTGATAATAAATTAACGTTCAATGTCTCAGGTCTTGATAATGAAACACCTGTACAGGTATTGTTGGCTGATAGTGGAGCGATTGATCCAAATTTCTATGTTTATACTTCTGCTAAAGTTATTAATGGTACTAAATTAGGTTTCATGTCAAGCAATGTAGCAATCAATGTTACAGCTCCTGCGGGTTACACTTTAGGTGATTATCAAAAAGTTGCTAATAGTGATGCAAATATTGATTTACAATTTACTAAAAATGTAGTGCCTAATGCTACATTTGATTATGAAGTTCCATTCAAAGATTACAATCATAAATTATTAGTATCTTTTAATGGTGTTGCAAAAGCTAAATCAGTTTCATTGGTTACAAACTTTAAACCAAAATTAGATTATGGTACTTGCTTTGGTGGGGTTGTATATGATTTTAATTCAACAACTACTGAAAATAACGGTATG
>RXKI01000004.1:7615-70374 GCA_003962895.1 Neisseriaceae bacterium | reverse complement strand
AACTGCCGTCTTTATAATGAATTTTATAACACAATTCATAATTTGAAAAAAATGCTCCATTATTTAAAGGAACAAAAAGTGAACCGCCACGAATATGCTTTAATTCTAATATTGTTTTAAGACTATCGTCAAAATCCCGACAAAGATAATGAACATTCATTTTATTATTCATTAATTTTAATTTCAGGAATGAGATTTCTTTCAAAAATCTCACTTAAAATAAAGCACAGAGATTCTCCATTATCCCCATCGCCACCAAAACTTAAGCCTAAATAATCACTGTTATGTTTAAAATCAATTTCGCCAATCATCCTTGCCAACTTGTTAGCTAAAGGATGATGAGGGACTCCATCTTCCCATCTTTTTCCCAAATCAATACCGTCCATAATCAAAACTTTCTAGGTTTATTTTTAATTTCCTGCGTATAGGCGGTTACAAATGGAGGGAGCAAAGCAGGACAATCTACTTCTCCATTTGACTTGTCAAAAAACAAAAACTTCAATCGTGAAACATCACCAGCATTGAGTTCTTTTCCATTAATACTAGAAATTGTCAATTGTGCTTGAGTAGTATATTCTTTCCCATCTTCATACTTTTCTTGTTCTTCAGTCTCGTGTTCTGCTTCTTTGCTATGCAAAAACTCTACATAAGTAACCTGAAGAGGACGCAAAATCTGGACGGTTGGTTTAAGGACGCAACCGAGAGAAATCAAATGAGAATTTTCTTTAAGAGGAATGTCCTTCTCTTCAATTTCTGACATAGGGAAGACATTTAAAAAACCATCAGAGATACCCTCTCCTTGATCGGCGACTGTATCTCTGATTTTTACAAACTGTTCATAAGTGATGTAGTTTTTTCTTGCATAAGCAACCATCTCGTCAACCAATTTCTTCAATTGGACATCATTGATAATAGCTTTCACAAGAACTTGCTGATTTTTCATTTTTTCATCCTAAAAAATAAGATCAAAAGTCAGTATGATTATACTTTGAAGAATAGAAATTGTAAATCACTTTTTAGAAAACATAGAAAACTTGGTGAAGTCATTCAATTGTTCGTTTGCAAACTTTTTCAAAGCATCCTCAGTTAACATCTCAGCAGATTTTTTAACCCAACCTGGGTCGAGTGTTGATTGACCTTTTTCTAAAAACCAACTACCGTCCTTGTCTGTAAAACATCCTGCTATAATTGCATAACAAATACTTCCTACATCAGCCAATGTTTTCATTTGAGAAAACAAAATCTTCTTTTTGGAAATTTCAAATATTTGTTTAGGGAAACCCTCTTCTTTAATTTTTTGAAATAACTTCTCTAACTCTTTCTCTGCTTTTTCAAGATAATCATTTCTTGTAAGCATAGAAATTAAATTATAACTATTGTCCAAATGCTTGATTTTACTGGAGGAGACTCCATAACACAAACCTAAATCATCTCGAATATATTCATACATGTAATTTGAAAGACAAAAAGAAAAAAAGTTTCCAATTAAATTATTTTGATGATTTTCTTTAGAAGAAGGCCATTTCGTAATAACACCATAAGCAGACTGCTCGAATCTGTCTGTTTCAAACAAGAACTTTTCTTGCTTTGGTAAAAATTCATTTAAACAAGAAAAAGATTCCTCTGAAGAGGAATACTCTGGCAAATGTTTGTTAGCTATCTCCATAGCTTCTTCAAATTCTAAATCTCCAACAAAGACAATAGACATATTGTTTTTGCCGTACCATTTGTTTCTGAATCTGTGCAGTTTCTCAGGATTCATTTGACGGATGGAATCTTCCGTCCCAATGATTGCGTGCATATCCTTTTCGCCAAATGAATTTGTCATGACTTTATCATGAAAATATTCAGATGGATAGTTGTCATACATTCTCCATTCTTCAATAATTACATTTTTCTCTTTTTCAAATTCTTTCTCTGGGAAACAAGAGTCAAACACAGCTTCTTTAATTAAAGAAAAACCAGTTTCAATATCTTCTTTTAAAGTTTCAATGTAATAAGAAGTAACAAAATTATTTGTGTATGCATTGGCATTCCCAGCCAATGACATTTCACGACTCATTTGATGCTTGTCTTTTGTAGGAGTTCCTTGAAAACAAAGATGTTCTAAAAAGTGAGCAACTCCCCAAGAATCATCATCTTCGTGAGCCGAACCTGCTCTCACGAAAATTTGAGTTTGACAAGTGGGAGCATCTTTTAATTTGTAATGAAATACAGAAAAACCAGAATTTGAAATGCCGTGATTGACGCTCATTCTTTTTCCTTAATTTGTGTTAAAAATTCACACCTTTGACATAATACATTTTCTGCGTTTCTTTTCCAACATCTTTCGCATTTTTTCAAAGAAGATTTAACAATTTTAAATTTTCTACCCTCTGAAGAAAATTCACAAAGAAAATCTTTTTCAGAAAAAGCTATTGTTCTAGAAACGCCGAACCAATCAGAAGAAAATTCAAAAATATCTTCCTCTTTTTCAAATTCAAGTTGAACCTCTAATGTTTCTTTAATTTCAGAAGTTGTTTTCAACTTGTCAAATTCAAGATGAAAATCAGACAAGATTTTTTTCCAAACATTGAGATCAAATTTAACTTCCACAGAAGAAAGTGGAACATAAACTAAATCAAAAATATCTTTCTTTCCTTCTTTCATCCATTCTGGTAGGTATCCAAAAACTTCTTGAGCAGTATAGGTAAAAAGAGGTGCGATCAAAGTTACAATCGACTCTAAAATTTTACTTAAAACAAAAACAGCACTTTCTCTATGCTCTCCAGAAGAACAATAAAGCCTATCTTTGCAAGAAGAAATATAAATTCCACTTAAATCAGAATTGATATACTCCGACAATTTTTGAATTCCAGAAAAATAAAGCTGCTTAGAGAAAGAATCATAAACAAAGTCTAAAACTTCTTTAGATTTATTTAAAATCCAAACGTCGGCAGGAAACAATTGACCTTTGAAATCCAATTTTTCATTTGGCATATTAGAAACTAGAAATCTCAATGTATTTCTTAACTTCTTATAGCCATCTGATGCTCTTTTTAAAATTTCATCACTAACTTGTACATCTTTTGTATAATCTGTACTTGCTACCCAATATCTTAAAATTTCCGCACCATATTTTTTCAAAACATTCAAAGGAGAAACAACATTCCCCTTTGATTTTGACATTTTCTCTCTATTCCCATCAACTACAAATCCATGAGTGAAAACCTTTTTATATGGCAATTTTCCCTGCAAGGCTAAAGAAAGCCAAAAACTAGACTGAAACCAACCTCTATGTTGGTCGTTTCCTTCGAAGTAAAGGTCTGCCTGATTGCTTAAAATGCCCCAAGAAAGCCCTGAATCAAACCAAACGTCCAAAACCCCATTGTCAAACAAAGGAACTCCCCAGAGCCTCTGACGAGAGATACACCAGTCTGGTCTGTTTTGGACCATAGACAAAAGTCTATTTTTGGAATTTTCAGGGTAAAATTCAACTTTATCTAATTCTTTACTCAAATCAAAAGAATTTCTAATCTTATCTAAATCTAAAAACCACTGCTCCGTTGCCCTGAAAATAAGCGGAGTATTAGACCTGCTGCAATACGGATAACTGTGATTAATCGTTTCAGAACAAACAAAGTTTCCAGTTTCTTTCAAATCTTCAATAATTTTAGGGTTAGAAACAAAACTTCCTTTTTCAAAAATATGAATTCCTTTATATTTTCCTTCTATGAAGAAACCATCAGGACCAACAGGAACTACAATAGGAAGATTATTTTTTAAAGCAACAAGGTAATCTTCTTCTCCATGTCCAGGAGCAATATGAACAAATCCAGTTCCTTTATCCGCTGTTACAAAATCAGCCGCAACAAAAGGAACTTGTTGATCTAAATAAATTGGATGTTGGGAATGTTCGTTTTTAAAATGCTCATATGAAAAAGATTCTAAGAAAATGTCATCAACAATTCCCTTTCTTTTCAACTCTTCAAAACAATCTTCTGCAATCCAACAAGCCGACTCGCTGTTGTGAGGATTTTTCAATGTTGCTAAACAATATTTTAAATTTGGATTCATAGCAATTGCAACATTAGCTGGTAATGTCCAAGGCGTTGTAGTCCAAACTAAAACATTGCCAATACTAGAACGAAATACAAGGTATAAAGATTCATCAGTTTTTTCTTTATATTCAACCTCAGCCTCAGCCAAAGCAGTTTGAAAAGCCCAAGACCAAAAAACTGGCTTCTTTCTCTTGAAAATAAATTTATCTTCAAATAATTTTTGAAGATTGTCTGAAATCATTTTCTCGTAAAAAGGAGACATTGTTTCATAATTATTTTCCCAATCTGCGATAATACCCAATGATTTAAATTGTGATTTTTGCAGATTAATTTGACCGCTTGCGTATTCTCGACAAGCAGCAGAAAATTCTTCAGGATTTAATTTAACTTTAGAAGAAAGAATCTTTTGTTCAATTGGAAGTCCATGACAATCCCACCCAGGAACAAATTCAACTGAACGTCCAGAAAAATAATTAAACTTTACCACAAAATCTTTTAAGATTTTATTTAAAGCATGACCAATATGAATGTCCCCATTAGCATAAGGAGGACCATCATGAAGAACAAAAGGATTTTTTCCATCCCTTTTCATTCTTTTATAAACATGATTTTCTTCCCACTCTTTATAAATTTTTTGTTCATTTTGAACAAGATTTGCGTTGATCGGCATCTTAGTAGATGGCAAAAAAACGGTGTCTTTATAACTGTTCACAAAAAATCCAATTTAAAAAATCTTGAATTGACAGCCACAATTCCAACAACGATGTTTATCATCAACAGAATTTAAAAGCACTGAATCTCCACAATTTGGGCACCAGCAGCTTCCTTTTTTATCATCTATTCCTAAAAATTTAGAATCTTCTGCAAGTGGTAAATTAGATTTGTTTTTATCTAAATTAGCAGAAAAATTATCCACCAATAAATTAGCATCTTGCAAAAGACTTCTTAAATTTGAAAATTTAGGATCAATGTTAACTTCGGGATATTTTATAATCTGATCTATAAATTCACTTGCAGAATTAATGCAGCTTTGAATATTTTTTAATTTCAACAAATACATTGGGTCGTGTTCGTAGGAAGTCATTTTTTTCTCTTAAGTCGAGGTGGAAGGAGTCGAACCTTCTAAACGGCGAAATCTTCGCCTAAACAGGGCATAAACCTGGTCCCGCACCGTTTGGGTTCACCTCGATGAAATTAATCATAGTTTGATTAGTTTATTTATCAAGAGTGAACCGCAAATTTATTTAAAAGAACTCAAAATATCAAATTCTTCTTGCGACAATTTAGAAAGAATAGAAAACAGTTTTGAAAAAGTTTCTTTTTCCTCTACGGTTTGCTTTCCATTTTTTCTCTTTGAATCTGCTTCTTGGTGTTCTTCCCACCAATTTGCCAAATCTCTAGATTCTTTGCTTCTTGCATTATAAATTATAGAATCAACTTGCTCTTTTTTCATTTGTCTTATAACACCACACAAAATAGCTACATTTTCATCAAGGTTTTCAACATCCCCATATAAAGAATCCGCCGCTTCTACAATTCTTTTTGGAATTGGAAAATTTAATTTCTTAAAAAGAAATACAATTCTTTTACAAATAAATAAACTATCTGTTTCCCTCTGAGAAGGATTCATGTAGGAACCGTCGCAAGGCATTTTGAACTCCAAAAAATTACAGCTAACTATGGTCTCATTTGTTTTTATTTTTTTAAACAAATCCCCATTCGTGGCAGAGCCATATCTTGCCAGACACTCTCATCTTTTATCTGATCTCTGCTCGAAGCAGGTTGCCAGCAAAGAAACGTCTTCTCTTCGGACCTAGAGAAAATTTCCTTGACGCACATGCCTTTTAGCTTCCATGCAATTAAGGTAATAAATTTATTAGGCATTGTGTTTTGAGATAGCTAAGGTCATGTCCTATTATATATTTTTCTAAATAGGACCATCTCTAATTTCATTCATTAAAAAATCACCTCGAATCAATTTGATAAGGATATTTCGTGGAAACTATAAAAATCTGCTTGTGAGAAACCTTTTCTCCAGATGGCAACTTGTCTTTCTTAATAGAAATTAAATACTTATTGTTATTTTCATCTAAAGAACAAACTAAAGATGCAACAAGATAATCGTTTGGATTTCCGACCCATTCAAAATATAAGACTTTTTGTTTTTCAAAATCAACTTTACTTGATATAAAATTCTTTAAATCTTCGTCTTGCACCTTTTCTATTTCTTGACTATTTACAATTTCCAAAGGTTGATCTAAAATAGAATTGAAGCTAACAAAAATCTCTTTTTGAGATGGAGTGTTTTGAATCTTCTTGAAATTTGAAACATTTTCTTGTCTTTGATCGAATAAAAAAAGTATCGAAGAAAAAACAAGTAGAAAAACAGCAAACAAGACAAATCTTTTCATGATACCTACATTATACAATTCAAAATCAAAAAAATAAAGCTAATTTTTGACTTCGTAAAATCTTTCAAATTCTCCATTTTTATACCAATATTGTTTGTTCCCGATAATTAAAGCAGGTCCATATTCTCTATGTCTTTTTCCATGATACCACCATTCTTTATCTCCATTTGGATAAACAACTGCGGGCTGGTCACATTCACGATGAAATTCATTGTCCCAATGCCATTCTTTAGTACCATTCGAATAAGTTCTAGATGGACGATCTTCATAGCTATGCAATAAAAGTTCATTAGTTTTTTTAAAGAATTTAAAAAACTCATTTTTGATTCGTTTAAAAGTAAATTTTTTATCGTTTTCAAAAAATTCTCTAAAAATAGTGATTCCAAATAATTTAAATTTAGCAGCAGGTAGATTGTTATCTCTATGCATCAATCCATCTTTGTGATAACTCTCAGAACCAATAAAACCAAGAATAGAATTTTTCACCAAACAATACTCAGTTTTTAAACTATTGACTTTTTTGCAAGAAATAAATTCTTTGCAAGCAGAAATTGGAATCCCAAACATTTTTTTAATAGATAATTTAGCAGGACCGTCATCTCTAGAATAGTGATTATTCTTAAACCAAATTTCAGAATAATCACAAGAGATAAAATTGCCATAAATAGAGATTTCTGCTGGTCCGTTTTTTCGATGTCTTTTTCCGTTAACCCACCATGCTGTATAGTCTTTTTCAATTACAGCAGGTAAATCATGTTCTCTATGTTTTTGACCATAGACCCACCACTCTTGGCTCCCATCTCTACCAACAAAAGCAGGAAGGTCATTACCTCTGTGTTGTTTTCCGTAAAGAAACCAAATTTTAGTAATTAATTGAGAATTAGTAATACGAGATTGTAAAACATCTGTCGTAGTTACACCAACATGAGGTGCTTTTAGCTCTGCTGCGGGGAGATCACCTTCTCTATGTCTCAATCCATGATAAAACCACTCTTTTGATCCATTTGTGTGAACAACGGCAGGGAAATCATTATCTCGGTGAATTTTGCCAAAACGATACCATACTGAACGATCTACATCGACTCTTGCAGGCTTATCGCCTTCTCTGTCAATGTGTCCATTTAAACACCAAAGTTGTGATTTTAAAATAAAATTCCCTTTTTCATATAAAAAAACCTTACAAAAAGGAAGGTCATTTCCTCTATATGGATTTTTATCTTTATAAAAAGAAGAATTGACCAAAATGCAACAGTTGTACATTTTTTCAAACTTAATTATTTTACTATACATTTAATGAACTCGCCTTTTTTGAAATAATATTTCTTTTTTCCTAAAATTACAGCAGGACCATTTGCTCTATGTCTCATTCCATCAATCCAATATTCCTTGTCCCCATTAGAATAAATAATAGCAGGTGAGTTTTTCTTATGCAATCTTCCATGAATGTCATAATATTCTTTTGTACCATTCTCTTGTTTACGATACAAATATTGTTTTCCCTTTAAAAAAAAGGCTTTATATCCATTAACATGTTGAATAGCGGGAAGATCATTATCTCTATGAATCCTACCTTTAAACAACCAAGCCTTATCTCCATTTCCATAAATTTTAGCAGGCAAATCTTTTCCTCTATGCCATACTCCATTCTTTCTCCAATGCCTGTTGACGTAACCAGCGTTTGTTTTAATTGCGATTAATAAACAATACATTTAACAAGTTCCAAAGGCATCAAAAAACAACCTTGATTATACTTTCAAGAAATAAATAATAAACTACATCTATATAAGATAGAGAGATTTCAAGGAGGAAATATGCGTTACATGATGTTAGTGCTATCTCTATTATTATTCAATACACAAATTGTTGCAAATGACTACTCAGTAAGATTAATGATTTTGAAACATTCTTACGAACAAATGTGCAACGACGATGCTAACCTTGCAATTGCAGGTCTCAACGAATCCAAAAGAAATGGACTCAATGCAACTTTAATAGAGAACAAATTTACACTTAATATAAGTGATTTTAAAAGTGCAATAGAGAATAAAATAAAAACAAATTCAAAACCAAAAGACACCTTGATAATTTTTACAATTGGTCATGGATTTGAATCAGGACAATTGCAAAATTTAGGGCAAAGAAGCACTGTAATGAGTGTAATAACAAAAGCATCTGAGAAATACAATCAAAAGATTATATGGTGGCAATTGTCTTGCTATGCTCAAGCATATTTGCCAAAAGTTTCAAGTTTAACAGCCAAACAACAATCTTTGTTCAGCGTTGTTTCAAGTTCTTTTGCACATGAGCCAAGCCCTGTTGGACAACAAGGCAGACATATGAGACAAATGTTTATGGCTCTTGCAAAAAAAAGCACCTTTTTAGACAAAGATGCATCAGGGAACGTGTCTACAGAGGAATTGAAAACATTTCTCGACTTAACAGATTTTGATCTAGGAAAAAGATTGTATGCAAAATCTAACAACATAATCTTTGAAAAAGATAGAATTATTTTAAAAATAATAGATAAAAATAATTCACAAGGAAAATACGATGAAAATTATTTTATTTCACCATCAAATGCTAAATAAATTACTATGAAAATTAATTTTAAAGAATGGTTAGAAACTCAACCCGAAGCTATCGAAGAAGGATGGATGAAAAATCTCGCCGTAGGCGGTGCATTGCTCGGGGCAGGTATGGGTTTAGGAAGAATGCAAGGACAACAAAACCAGCAATCAGAACCCCAACAAAACGTCACACAACAAGCAAAACCAATGAATGCTTGGCAATATAAAAAAATGGAAATTGCAAGACAAAGAGCAGAATTGCAAAGAAAAACTCAAGGAATGAAAAGCGGACAAAGCAGAACTTTTGTCCAAGGACAAATACAAGATACACAAGACGGAAACTACGATAAAGATATAGAAAGCAGTTCAATCACAAGCCCTGATGCTGCTGACTACTTTAAGTAAGTTAACTACCAAAATCATGAAAACCTAATTTTTCATTCCATTCGTTAAAAATCTTGTAAACGGCAGCAACAGATTTTCCTCCATTCCTACCGTTCAAAGCATCCTCAATAGTAATGTCGTGCTTAACCAAAATTTTCTTTTGATTTTCCGTAAGTAAATGAATTTTAATAGCCTTTATAAGATAAGGTTCATCCCCAAATTCTCCCTCTAAGAAGAATTTTTGAACTTCTTCCCAACTTGGATGAGAATGTAAAATATCTCCAATATCAAGCAAATTTACATTTTTTAACTTTTGAGAAAGAGCTTCTTTTTTGTTTTTTCTAAGATTTTCTTCCTCAGAATTTTTTTTCGCACGCTCATAACCATCTTTAATTAATTCACACATATCTGAGATTGTTTTAATCTTTTTATAAGTCGTTCTCCAATTAAAATAATCAGGATAAATCCAAAGGTGATTTAAATCATCAGAAAATTCAGGGATAACGTCCCACATTAAATTGTTTACTGTTGATCTTCTTTTTAATCTAATCTCAGAAACTTTATTCATTTCTACTGAAAAATGCTCTTGAGGCTTATAAAACCATTTTAAATCAGAAAATTGTGTTTCGGCTACTACAACTGGATTTCCTATTGTTCTAGAGGAAACAATTCTACAAACAATTGCTAAAATTTCTGCGTCTGATCTCATGATTTATCCCATTCAAAAACAGTTGCAATTTTTTTAAGCTCTTCTATACAATTTTCAGGAAAAAATACTTTAAATTCATAATGAGGAGATTCAGAAATATATTTAATACAATCTCCATAAAATGTGTTAAATTCATCGTCACTTAAAGATAATTTTTCTTTAATGACACCAAAAATTTCAGCTACAGAAACTCCTTCGTTAGGTCTAATATCATATATTTTAAGTTTCATTAGCAATTTCCGCTAAAATTTCTGCGTGACAAGGTAATGGACTACAATAGCAACCCAAAACCTTTCCTTTTAATTCTTTAATTCTAGAAAGAAGAAAAGCATCTTTCATCAAATACTCTTTGTATTTGGCAATTACTTCTTCTCTAGTTCCATCCTTGCCAATAACGTAAGGATTCCCCCAAATCGAAGGACGACCTACGAAAATATCATATTTTGATTTTTTACAATTAACTACATATTTCATTTCAATCCCCAACTACATGACCACCATATATTCCAATACCTAATGCAGCAGGACCATTAATTCCATGCTCGTCAATTTCACTGATGCAATCATGAGCATCAATTAATTCTTGAATTTGTTCAGGAGATGCCGTCTTTCTCAAAACTTCAAGCATCGCAAGCATCGCTACCGAACAATCATGGATTGAAAATCTTGACTTCATGCTGTTGCTTTCATTTCTAAATCATCTTCTACATTTAAAACGCCTTGAATAGATTTAATTTTTTCAATATTTTCAGATAAAACCTCTCCAGTAATTACCCCTAAAATAGGAAAAACACGATCAATAAGCATTCCTTCTTTTCTTAGAGAATTTGCCAAGTCATTAATCTTAGGCAAAAATCCATCGGTCACAGCAACAATAATTGATTTTCTTTTTTCAGACATTGATTTTTCCTTTTTCAATCCAAATAAACACGAGAATTAGCTTGAGAAATATACTTGTCAATTTTTGAAGTGGTTTTATTTAATTCTTTAGTTTTTTTATCAAAAGAACCAAAGTTGTTAAATGATCTTTCAATTTCAAAAATTGCAAAATCTCCCATACCATTCATTGCTTTTACACGTTCTCTAGTCAGCTTCAACAAATCTTTAAGAAAGACACACTTATGGTCTTCCAAAGTATTTATTGTTCTAGTAGAAAGCCCTACAATCTGTAATTCCGCCAAAGGCATACCTTCTTCAGCAGCTTTCTTAACTTCTTCAGAAACTGAAAAGTAGCTAAAAGTTCTTGGTTTCAATTTTAAAAGTCCTGAAGAGGGATTTTTTGCCCAGAATACTTGTGCCACGAATCTTGACAGTAATCAATAATGCCATCTCTTAAAAATAAATGGCATCTTCGACGATTAGTTGCATAGTGCAAAGATGGAGAAAATGTAGGCTTTTCAAAATCTCCATTAAAAGTCCAGTTTTCAACTGAAAACTTTCCGTTAAAAGCCCGTGCTTCATTTTCTGCCTCGGGAGTTAAAATCTGGTATGTGTGTGTTTCATCACATCCAGGACAGTAAAAAGTATAGAGAGTAGCGTGCTTCGCTTTTCTCACTTTTAGCTTAGAATTACCAAGAAACATGTAAATCTCCAAGAGAAAAACAATAAGACTTGGAATATTGTACTACAAAAAAAATATTTGTAAAATGACAGATATAAGATTTTTCAACTACGCTTAATGAAATTTCCGTTTTCAAACCAATACTTATTTTTCCCATAAATTACAGCAGGACCATTTTTTTTATGTCTTTTTCCATTCACCCAATATTCTTTATCTCCATTTGCATAAACAATAGCTGGTTTTTTGTTTCTATGTAAAAGTCCGTAAAAGTCACGATATTCCTTTGTTCCATTTGGATGTTCCATAAATTGATATAAAAGTCCATTAAAATAAAATGCTTTACCTCCATTCGCCCATTCAATTGCAGGCAAATCATTATCTCGATGCAATTTCCCATTCCTATACCATTCTTTTGTACCATTATCCCATTCAACAGCAGGCAAGCCTTTTGATCTATGTTTATTTCTATTTTTATACCAAAATCTTTCTCCTCTTTTTGAGATTAAACGATACATTTAATAAACTCTCCATACTCAAACCAATATTGTTTATTGCCATAGATCACAGCAGGTCCGTCTGATTTGTGTCTTTTTCCATTATACCAATATTCTTTGTCTCCATTAGAATAAATTATCGCTGGCTCGTTACTGCAACTGTCTAGTTGACCTTTAAAGTTATAATATTCCTTTGTTCCATTTTCATATTTTTTTAAAAAATAATGTTTTCCTTTTTTCCACCATTCTTTGTATCCATTTGAAAATTCAATGGCAGGCAAATCATTACATCGATGCCAAAATCCATTCTTACTCCATGCTTTATTCCCACTTTTTATAATCAAACGATACACTTTTGAAATTCTCCAAGTAGAAACCAGTATTGTTTACCTCCATAAATTACAGCAGGTCCATCTATACGATGTCGATGTCCAGTATACCAATATTCAACATCTCCATTAGGATAAATTACAGCAGGACCGTCTTCTTTATGTAAAACATTCCAACAATACCATTCTTTAGTTCCATTTGGATATTCTAAAAATTGATATAAACGTCCATTTTTCCAAAATTCTTTATTTTTGTTTGCGAAGATCACAGCAGGCAGATCATTATCTCTATGAAAATCTCCATTTTTATACCATGCTTCAATAACATCATAGTAAAACATAAGCGACCGACTAAATGAATAGCCTTCATCAGAACATAACGCTGGTCCTTTTATCCTATGGAACTTACCATTATTGTGCCAATATTTATTATTCCGAACAAAAGAAGAAACTATTGTCAAAGAATACATTTTCATTTCTCAAAGAAATTAAAAAATGACAGAGATGGGATTCGAACCCACAAATAACGACTTATGAAATCGCAGCCTAACCATTTGGCTTCTCTGTCTCTATTTGTCATATTAGACAAACGCCAGTCAATAAGCAAATCAAAGATTTGATTATCCACCAAAGGACAATCGCTAAAGTTGGGACTCCCAAACCGAAGAGCCAAACTTTAAAAGAAATAACCTTATCAATCCATTTACTCATAATAACCTCCTTGTTATTGTTATACAGTATTTATTCAAATGACATTATAATTTGAAATCTTTATGTTGCGTAATGACTGAAATACAATTCAAAGGCAAATTAAATATGTTAAACCAAGCCCTCTCACAAAAATGACCCTCAATAGGATTAATTGAATCACAAAGAGTTAAATATATCTTAATATAACTCTCCAAACTTCTCTTTAAAATAAATTCTCTACTTACAGAAAAACAACTGTTAAAAAAAACATATTCACTCTGAATATACTTCTCACCAGTAGTCTGCTCCCACCATTCCTCTAAAGAATATTTTCTACCCTCATCACAAAAACAATCCCTAAAAGAAAAATCACCTCTATTAGAAACACTGATCCCATTAAATGAATTAGGCTTGGCTGTGTCTATAGAAAAACCCAACCTATTGTAAATCAAATCCTTAAAGTTAGGAAAATGATCTTCATACTTGCCTTGAGAAAATATCATTATATCATCTAAATTATGATAATGAGTGATGATATGATGCAAATAAGTATGGGCTTCCCTGCCAAAATTTCCTAAATGTATTGAACCTAAATCTAAATCGTCTTTGCCTTTATTGTAAATTTGGAATTTATCAAAATCCTCGACCCATTCCAAATCTTCATTAAATCTTGAGACAACTAACATTTATCTTATTTCTAATTTTTTCTAGGCTTACCATATACATTCGATCTAAGAACTTGCCCATCTTTTGTATGTACATCAAAAGTAATGTTTAACTCTTCACGATTGGAAATAATGCAATCTCCAATGGCTTCTGAGATTGTATCTCCTCTTCCACCGAAATAAGCGTCTGGGGCATCACATGATACTGAATACTTGTAAGGCTCTCCATTTTTGCCAACTTCGTTTTCAGTAACTTTGAAATGCATTATTCAAATTCTTTTTCTAAAGACAATTTTAATTTTCTACGAACAATTCTATTATTATGTTTTTTGCCGATTGGTTCTCTATATCCGCAGCCACATAAAACACTTCGCTCAACTTTAGTTGTTTCATCATACAAACTAAATATACAATTACCGCCTCGTTTTTTCTCTCGTTGTAATTTTCTATATTCGTTCATTTTTTTTCCTTAAAAAAAGCAAGTGGCGGGAGTCGAACCCGCAACATCCTGATTGGAAATCAGGTACTCTGCCAATTGAGTTACACTTGCGATGGGGAATAGTATTTCTACTAATCCCTGGAGAGTTATACTACTCGGAAAGTCCCGAGGTTCTTACTCAATACTAACATTATACTATCTAAAACCAAAAAGTAAATCGGCTACCAGCGAGTCGAACGCTGTATGTCCTGAATGTAAGTCAGGCGGATTGACCGTCTTCCTCGTAGCCGTTGTTTCATTATAGTGGTCTTTTCCCAAAAATCGAATCTAATCTCAAATTTTGAAGTGTTTCTGATTTTAATTCCTGAATGATTTTTAACTTTTCTGGAGAGAGTTTTTTCAAGACAACTTGCCCTACTCCTAGATTTTTGTCTTTGCCTGGCATTAAAAATTCTCTAGAAATCAACTCGTTCAAAACTTCAATCGGTTTCAACTCTTCCTCCAATTAAAGAAAATACTCTTTCGAATTCAGATTTAAGATCATCACTTCTCCAAGCCCAAACGCCTCCTACACCCAAGGTGGGATGCCAATTTGGACAAACAATAGAAGCAAATCC
Organism: Neisseriaceae bacterium; assembly: GCA_003962895.1. Taxonomy (GTDB): domain Bacteria; phylum Pseudomonadota; class Gammaproteobacteria; order Burkholderiales; family UBA11063; genus Aquella. Next base: position 55,468 of record RXKI01000004.1, on the reverse strand, counting down.
TTCAAAATCAGAAGAGACCCAGCCTGATTTGTGACATTTTGGATCAGGATTGCCAACTTCAATCATATACTCGCCAAGAGGAGTAAACAAAATTTGTTTAGAAGAAATTTTCTTCATTTTTTCAATTAATCTAAATCCATCTTCTTTAATTAAATGTTCTATCCCATCTGAACAGTTTGCAACATCATATTTTTTATCAAAACAAGGATGATCTCCCAAAACATCGGTTTGAATAAATCTATCCATTTGCCCAGGAATTACCCAACAATCTAAAGCATCGACATAAGTCTTTTCTTTAAAAGGGAGATTTCTAGTAGCGGTTGCTTCACAACTACACAAATCTATGAAGGTTTGATCTGAAATCTTGTCTCCAATAATAGCTTTGATTATCTTATCAAACAATTCATAAGAACCTTTATCTTCTAAAATTATTTTCATATTTTCCTTAAACAACTGGTATTTTTTCTGCTTGTCTTTCTTCTGCCCATTTTTTGACAAATTTAGGATGATTTACATAAATTCTTTCCAATAAATCCCTAGATTTCAATAATTCCCATTCATATCTAGTTCCTTTTTTTGCCATTTCAACAACTCGATGATCGGGCTGACTTCCTTCTCCCCAAAACCAACTTTGCATTGATATTGTTTTATCTAAATTGTTCTTGTCTCTTCTTACAAAACCATAATGCATAATCAAGATTTCATCAGTCAAAACGCTTGAACAGCTTGCAGGGATCGTCTGAAGGCTTTCTGCGTCTCCATAAGCATTATACTCAAGTTTAGCCAATCTTATTACAGTATCGCTAACAGGCTTATGCTCATGAGGTATGTCGTATTTTAGATAATGATTCAAATCTCCAAACAAATTCATTCTTCTTACAGTATAAGAATCATATTTTTCACTTTTAATTGCTTTTCTAATAGTTTTGAAGCTACTTTCATGAATAACTTCATCTGCTTGAAGCATAAAATGCCAGTCAGTTTTTAAATGACTTTTGGCAATATCTGCAAGTATTCTCAATCTATCATACTTTTCATGACATTCCCATTTTTCACCCGAGACTAACTTTAAATTATCATGGTTTTTCTGGAATTCTTGGAGCATTTCCAAGGTTCCATCTGTGCTGCTTGCGTCAACAATTACAACTTTATCGCATAAACTACACAAACTAGCTAAGGCTTCGCAAACACAATAATCAAATTGTATTGCATTCCTAATGAACATTGATCCGCCTAAAGTCTGCGGAATTAAAGTCTCAGAGTCTGGTTGTTTCATTTTTTTTAAATTGCCCATATTTTATTTATGGTTATACATTTTAAAATCCAATTAATGTTAAAAACATAATGATAGATGCCAAAACGCAATATGTGAATCCAAAAATAGTAGTAATAGTTATCATTCCAAAAATAAGATAAAAAACAATAAAAACAATACCAATCAAACTAGCCAATTTTCCAAGTGAAATGTTAACTTCTTTGAGGTCCAATTTAAATCTGTCCTGCTTCCAATAACAATTTTCTAGCTGCTTCTAGCTCTTTTTCCTTCTTCTTTTCAGCCTTCTTCTGTGCAGATAGCTTTTTCTTGTTTTTACGTTCTTGTTCTTGTCTTTTCTTTGTCTCAAGTCTCTTATTTTGAGCCTCAGACAAAACACTCTTTTCATCTACTTCTTGAACTATCTTTGCAGTTGTTGAAAGTTGATCCAATTGCTGCTCTGTCAATTCTTCGATGTTGACCTTCCTAACTTGTGGATAAAACACAAATTTAGGATTTTCATCAACCAAAAAATAATCTTGCTTTAAAATCTTTTTCTTTTCTCTGTCTTCAACAGTCTTTTCATGAATCCAACCACTTCTTCTTAAAATTTCAATATCTTTTTTATCTACTTTTCCAGCGTCATTGATTTTAATATATCCTAATCCTCGAAAAATACTTTCATTTTCTTGTATTAATTGTTCTAAAGTTACAGTCTCTTGAGATAGAGTTACGTCACTATACTCATATGGGTCATCATGAGTGCTTCTTACTCTAATCAAAATTTCATCTGCCACGGTTTTCTCCTTGCCAAAAGATTTTGAAAATTATACCTTTTGACAATGCCACTTCAAGCTAGAAACAATAGAAGTACGGACAATTCCTTCTAAATTTGCAAACTTCAAAGCGTTCTCAGCTTCTTCTTCTGATGCGAAATTCTCTATTTCATATTCATTTAATGAATTTACGCTCAACCAATTTCCATTTATGTCTAATAAAAAATCAGGAGTCGACTTGTCAGAAATATACGCTTCTACATTAAACATTTTGTTCTTTCTTTTTATTTAAAATTTAGCAAAAAATCCCAAAGCATTTCTTCATCTAAGTCTGCAAGGATATCGTCACCTTGATAATCAGCTACAGTTGTCCATCCACTAGAATTTTTAATTGTTTTGCCTTTAAACCATAACCCAATTTCAGGATGAAGATGCAAACAAGCCGCCGTTGGATCGTGAAACTTTTTACTGTCGTGTTTTAAAAAATACATTTCAGCAGCTTCTTTAAACAATAAGGAAGCCGTACATTTAGGGTTTATGTCATTTAATTTATCTTTGTCAAACAAAATCGTATGACATATATTTTTACCAACCATTCTTCTAGACTTAAATTTAGAAGATAAAAAAAGACTTCCAGCAGGTCTATCTCCATTTAAATTAAAGGTTGGCATCCATTCTTTTCCCTCAAAATTAGGACACACCCAGAACGGTTTATACAAAGAATAAGGCAAAAAACCTCCTTGCATAGTTACTGATTCAAAACAAATATCTTGCTTATCTTTAAGAAACTTTCCAACATTTGTTGCAGGACCAATTACCAGAAATTCACAGTCTGGATACTTTTTAATAGTATCTTCAATAATTTGACAGCCCATTCCGTCTGGATTTTCTGTTAATTTCATTCCATATTTTTTTAACAATTCATGGTGAATTGAGCCTGAAGATAACTTACTTCTATTTTCATGACTAATCCCAACTGGAATGTCTAAACCAATTTGCTTAAGAATTAATTTGGCAATTGCAACTTGATCTGGGTCGCCTGGAGATATGCAAATAGCTCTTACATTAACTCCCGCTGCTATTAAATAACAAATAGAAAAGAAATCATCTGGATCGTGTCCAATATCTGTTTCAACTATTAAATTCATATTTCAAACCATTTTTGTATACTTTTAAGAAAGATTCAGCCTTTTCTTTAATTAAAGTTGACTTTTTGCCATTAAGTATTTGCCACCAAGTTTTTGTTGAAGTAGACAAGAAAATATTTGATTTAAATAAATCTGCACCTTTGATATAAGATAACAACCAATCGTTTATATTACTTCTCAATAAATAATTTTCTTTATATTTAATATAGTCCATAAACCAATTCTCTTTTAATTCATAACTAATATGAAAAATAAAATCACAAATAGTTAAAAATTCACTTTTATTGATATCAGCAGTTAAATGTTTACACATTTCATTGGCAAGCAAATTTGCTTTAGATAATATCTCTTCATCTTTTGTCATTTTGCCTTTACCTTAACTTTTACAACCTTGTGTGGACTCATAATTGTTCCTGTATCTGAGGTATGTTCTGGACCGATATAAACATACCTTACCATACCTGCAATTTTTATATACAAGGCTGTTCCGTCTTCTTCGGCTCTCACAAAAGTTCCAACGCCTTTTTCTCCCATTGGAATCTTATTTCCAGATTTAGCCAAGTAATAAGGTCCACCAGTAATCTTTACATTATCTCCAACTTCAAAGTTCATTTTGGACTCCAGATTTGTTCTAAAATCCATTATATCAAAAAATAGAGTCAAGTCAATTAAAACTTAAGAAACAAACTCAGACAAGCCTAAAAACTCATTAAATTCAAGTTCTTGTTTGATAGCTTTTTCTCTATCCTCAGTTGGCAGAAAAGAAAGTTTGTCTTCTAAATAAGATTTTAAAGTTGGAAAATAATTTTCTTTTCCTTTCCACTTTCCAGAAACACCATCATCTGAAATATTTCCATTAAACCGTAACGCAACATCGTTTGTAATACTAATGTCAAGCCACCACAACAAACTTCCTCCTCCACCACCATGACTAATTTCAAAGTGACGAGAAGTCTCCAACCAACAAACTTTTTGCATTTTTCCTAAACTGACAAGCCAAGTATGTTCTCCCCATCCAGGTTCTTCCAATGTTGCTAAATGATAATCTACTTTCAAAAGATTTTTAAACTTTGTTTTGTTAAGATTTTCAATAATATCAGAAATCTGCTCTGGTTTCATGACCTTACGAGTTTTCACCCAAGCATGATTAGCCATTTTTATTCTCCTTCTATTAAAGAAAACAGTATTCTTTTTTTCCGTGACTGCATTTACATTTTTTCCCGTGTATCCACCATTCTTTATCGCCATTTGAATAAACAACCGCTGGTCTTAATTCTCTGTGTAACTCGCCGAAAGAATGCCATTCTTTAGTGCCATTGTTATAAACAACTGATGGGTTATCAGAAAAAGAATGAAGTTCAAAACTGCCTTGATGCTTTATTTTAAAAGTTTCCACAGAATAATCTGTTTTGATTTTTGAATATTTTTCCCCATCTTCATGCCACAAATTTTTTCCATTTTTATAAGTTACAGACGGTCCTCTCTTTCTATGACAAACCGATATGTCCCATTTTTTGTCATGTCTAAACCAAGATTCTTTAAATTCTTTGTGACGTTGGCAAAAATCTGGCATATGTATATCGATGTTTTCTCCTGCTCTAATCAAATAAAACATTTATTCATAATACCTTTCTTTTTTAAGATATTCAAAACATTCCTTTAAAGAACCGCTTACTTGTTTGCTCCATCTTCCACCTACATAACAATCTTCATCATTTTTATAAAAGAAATCAACAGAGTTCCCGCCTTCACATAAAAATCTATCAAATATATCGAAAACCTTATAACCATCTTTTTCATAAGTTGTTTTTTCAACAACTAAATCAAATTCCTTTTTGAATTCTTCAAAATTAGAATCTGGTTTAAAATAAAATGAAAAAGAAGTATATTGTTTTGTATAATCGTCTGAGTGGAATTTATCCAGTCTATGGATGTGCTTAAACAATGAATGTAAGTCAGGCCAAGTTTTATAATCTTCATATCTAATTTTGTCTATATCTACTTCTAACATCCATTTTAAAACTTCTTCAGGAGATTCTCCCGCATAAGGTCTTGAAAGATTATTGTCTACTAAATCAAACGATCTTCTAATGCTTCCATCCTTTTCCCATTCATCATATTTCTTTATAGCCTTTTTGGAATCTACAATTTGAGCATATTGCTTTAATGTGGTGTTTCTATCCACCCAATCATTCGCCTCTTTTTTAGACTTAAAAGTAGTAGCATAATTAGGATTGTAAATTTCATCCCAATTTGATTCATTAACTCTAATATAATATTTTTCAAAAAGACAAATAATAAACATGACATTCTCCAACTATTCTTAATTTGTGATTTTAAGTTTAATTTGATTTATTGAAGATATCTGATCTTGAATTATTTCTATGCACTTAGCTTCAAGCTCATTATATTCTTTACTGCCTTTTGGAAATTGATGTAATTTTTCTTCATAAAATTCCAAAATTTCATTTTTGTGAGCAAAAATAGCTCTCGCTCGCTGTAGTAATTCAAGCACTTCAAAAATATTATCACTCATTATTTGCTCCTAGTGTATTATACTGCTTTTTTATAGCAAGTAAAATAGAAAAAGACGCAAGGTGGAGTCGAGCCACTTGCCACAACTTTTGCAGAGTTGCTCATTTCCTCAATGATTTAGGCTCTTGCGTCAGATTATTCTGTTGAGAAGTTAATGATCGTAAAATTTCTTCATCTATTTCTTTTGTAATTTCTTCTTGAAATTCTTCAGAAGTAACTACTTTTACAAAATCTTTTTGTTTAATTAAATGAGGCTTGCCATCAGCAAAGTATTTTATATCCATGATTATTCCTTAAAGATACCACCAGCACAACCACCAATAACTAAAAGAACAGTAATAATTAATGTACTAATCAAAACACCAACTGAAAAAATATTTGGTTCTCCATTGTCAATACAGCTAACAATGCCAAACCCAATTACAGGAGTTAATGCTCCTAAAGCAACACACAATTTGTTTTTCATTGTTCATTCCTGATTTAAAATACTAGCGGAAGGGATTGAACCTTCAACCTGCGGATTTGGAATCCGCTGCTCTGCCAATTGAGCTACGCTCGTAGATTAAATTGCCCCGTCAGGGTTTGAACCTGAAATCTCCTCCTTCAGAGGGAGTTGCATCGCCAATTATGCTACAGGGGACTAAAAAAAGCGGGTCCGAGGGGATTTGAACCCCCGATCTCTTTCGTGACAGGAAAGCGACCACTCCGCTGGTCCACGGACCCATTTGCAAACAATTTCAAAAAAAATGCAACCGAGAGAAGTCGAACCTCTTTTGACATTAAGTCTTCGGGTAAGAACCGAGTGCATAACCGTTCTGCCACGATTGCTTTTAACTATGACTCCAAATTAAAATAACTTCTGGTTCTTCTGGAAGAAGTTTAAGTAAAGAATCAATTTGTTCTTGAGAAGATGCTCTTAGATTATGTTTTGCTATGATATCATTAAGTCTAGAAATAGAATCTCTTGTAAAATTCATTTTTTGTTTTGCACTTTCAATTTGTTCTTGAGTTGGCGTCAAGCGAGCAATTAATTCTTGTGCTTTAATACTTTCTGTTTCATCAAATTCATAAATAATATCTCCACAAAAGATTGGACATTCGCCGTTACCTGAGTATAACTTCTGAATTCCGATTTCATCATAAATAAAATCAATCTGATCTAGGCTTCTTTTAGCTCTTCCTTTAATTTCATACCCACAGACAACACTACAAATAGCGTACATTTCAATTCCTTTTTTCTTTGGAAATAATCAAGACAACCAAGTCTTATACTTTAAAGGAAAGCTCTTATAAAGTAAGAAAAACAAAAGTGAAAAGAAAACTACTTTTCTTTTTCTCAAAAATTGCCCGTCCAGGTTTCGATCCTGATCCTCAGCTTTCAAAGAGCCGCATGCAACCACTACACCAACAGGCATTAAAATCAAATTTCTTTACATTTTGCCATATACCAATCCTTAGCTTTCTTTTGAAGACCAAAACAAACTTCCTTCCAAGAAAGATCGGCGACTTCTAATTCCAGCTTAGATTCTTTCTCAATATCCTTCAAAATCCATTTCAAAAATTCACCAGTTTTCTTTAAATCAATTCCGCCGATTTCCATAACGGCTTGTTCAAGACGTGGTTCTGTCACAAAGTTTCCAACAAATTCTTCAATGCTTTTAGCAACTTCTGGGTCGATTTGCACTGCTTCTTTTGTTTTATTTACTTTATGTGCTGCACCTTTTGCCTTGAACACTAAATCACTAAATTGTTTTCTGTTGATATTTTTGTTTCCACCAATTTCAACAGGATAACAAACAATCCCTTCTGCTACGCCTTCCACTCCGAAAACAGATTTAACCCAAGGATCGCATTTTTCAATTTCTTCTATTTTCTTGTTCAAGAATTCAGCAATACTCTCCAGACCTTCAAATTCTAGATAATTTGCATCAAATTCATCAAACCAAGGAAGAACATGAACTTCTGCTGGCTTGTTTGGACCAAGAATTTTTTCAATTTCTTCAGGTTCAAAAATCATTTCATTATAAAGAAATTGATTTTCTTCAATCTCTGGAATTTCTCCCAACATGACTGCAAATACTGCAAAAATTTTATTTGGAATTTTTTGAATGGCACATTTTTTTGCAATTCCAGGACCGCACCATTCACCAAAAATAGTAATCTCACCAACATTAATACTTTTCCAATAATCCAAAATAGAATGGACCCAAGGAACAAAACCAAAATGATTATCATCTAATTCAACAAATTTAATTCTGCTTTGAGTTTTAACCTCACCAGCATTAATTCTAATTGCAGCATTAGTACCATGCAATTTGATCTTGCTTCTGTATTTGACATTGTTTTTGAGATGAGGATAAGCCTTCATCAATGCGATAACCTGATGAAAGCTCTCAATAGAAGGGAATTTTGCGAAGTTCATAGTTTTCTCCTTTCAAATAGAGAGCCTTCAATCAAGATTTTGGTTCAATCCGCCTTTTCAACTTTCAAAGAAGGACTGTTTGGATAAGTCATCTCAGCTAATTTCAAAGCCTCAGCTTCACTATTTGCTTCAACTTCACCTAATTTAACATAATCAGGAGCGTTAACAATTTCATTCAAAACTCGTTCTAAAACTTTGTACTTCATTTTTCTTCCTTTTTCTTTTAAAAAAACCAATGTCCCATCGAGGACTCGAACCTCGCCCGTCTCTTTCGTAGAGAGAAATGCGTCCAACACACCCACAGGACAAACCTTCAATCCAATTCCATTTCTTGACCCATTTTTGCCAAACGGTACAAGGCAATTTTTTGACTTAATTTTATCATCTGTTCAGACAATAATTCTTTAAGTTTTTGATTGCTCTCTGGAACTTCCTCCGAAACAAACTTTTCAAACAAAAATCTCAAATTTTTCAAACCCTCTTCATCTGTGATTGCTTTCCTTATTTTAGATTCTATCTCGTCTGGAGTATCATCTAAAAACAAACATCCCTGCGGAGAAGATTTCGACATCTTCTTAGAAGAATCTCTCAAATCTTTTATCCTACCAGAAATCACTTTCGCAATTGGAATAGAATAATTTGTTCCAAATTTTTCGTTATAGTCTTCAATTAACTTTCTTGCATATTGAACATGTTGAGTCTGATCTTCTCCTACCAAAACTTCTTTATATCCAATTATATCATGAGTCATTAAAACTGGATATGTAACTAACTGTGCAGTTTTATTGTCAGAAGATTTGAATTGTGTCATCTTTTTTAAATCATTGAAATTTGATATATTCAATAATTTAAAAAACAAGTCTGGATCAAAAATGTCTTTCTGATAAACAATGTTTTTTACATCAAATGCTTCCAAACAATCTATAGAATCTTTAAAATCTTTTTCTTCAGGAGCATGATAATTTGCAACTAAGACAGTTGCTCCTTCTTGCCCAGGTTTTATTACACTAAAATAATGCCCAACATGCAATCTACCAGTTGGACGAAAACCACACAATTTAGAGCCAAAGACACACCATTTTTTTATCCTTTTGTTGAAGTTCAGTAAGATTTACCTTCAGCATATCTTTTTCTTCGATATGCCCTACCTTTTCCCCTATTCTTAGATTTATAAGTAGGTAATTGCATGTCACAATTTCCACAAACTAATCTAAGATTAGTCAGATCATTGTTTTCACTATTGCCATCAATGTGATCTAAAACTAAAGGAACTGGATTTCCGCACCATTCTTTTATTTTGCAAATTTCACATTGAACACCACGAATTTCAAGAAGATATCTTTTGGAAACTTGACTTATTGCAATATTACAATTAACGCCTTCCCAAAAACCATTTTCTTCAAATTTTTTCTTTTTATAATCCCAATCGTATTTTCTTTGACATTTATTTGAACAATATTTTCTTTTTCTTTTGTCAACTATTTCACAATCACAGTTAGTACAAATTTGCTTTTCGCAAAGATTTCCATGTCTTCTGACTCCTTTGTTGTTAAAGGAAGCAGAACAGGAATGATTACAAAATTTATTTTTTCTTTTCCCATAAGGAAGTTGTTGAGAACAATTTTTACAAAATTTTGGGTTTTCAAGATATCTTTTTCCCCATAATGCATTTGTTTTTAAAGCCCCAAGCCTTCCACATTCACTTCTCGTCATTTTACACATAAAACCTCCTTGTTTTATATAGTAATTTGCCGATAATATTATTCGAACTTTAAAAGCCAACAGTAGGAATCGAACCCACGTCTCGAAGGTACAAACTTCGCATGATGCCACTATACCATGCTGGCAGCTTTATATCACAAATTAACCTTAAAATAAATTCCTCTGGACTTATCTACAACAGACCATAGCTTTTGCATGATTAAACTTTCTTAAAATATTATAGAAACTTAAATTAACTTTTCAAGGGTGTCGTATGAGAATCGAACTCATGAAAAACTGCTTCACAGGCAGTCCCAGAAAACCAACATCTGGATACGACACAGTGACTCGTAATGGAATCGAACCATTCTTCACCGCTTGAGAAGCGGAAATCCTGACCACTAGACGAACGAGCCAAAAAAAGTGGAAACAGTGGGATTCGAACCCATCCTTTTCTGTGCAAGAGAAAAATGCTGCCGTTACACTACTGTCCCATTTAAACAAAACAAATGACCCGTGGGGGAATCGAACCCCCGTTTCATGACTGAAAATCATGCATCCTAGCCGCTAGATGAACGGGCCTTATTTTCAAAAAAAGCGACATATCAGAATCGAACTGATGAATCTTGTTTGGTAAACAAGCATGTGACCACTAGCATCAATGTCGCATAATCTAAATCAAGAGGCTGGTGTGGGTTTTGATCCCACCTCTTACGATTTAACAGATCGTCGCATCTCCAGTATTGCTTACCAGCCTTTTTAATGCTCTCGGGACAGGAATCAAACCTGCGGTGATGTTTAGTCACGAACGGTTAACAGCCGTTTGCATTTAATCAACGTATGCTACCCGAGAATAAGTCGGAAAGGCGGGAATCGAACCCGCTCGGTGTCTTGCTCCCAAAGCAAGCGGCTCACCTTTAGCCCACTTTCCGAGTGTTTTTCTTTATCAAATTGTCAAATAACTTGCTGTTGCCAGCCAGAAAAACCGAATTTTTCTGAAGTGTCTCCGCTGGGATTCGAACCCAGAACTTACGAGTTAAAAGCTCGTTACTCTACCGAATTGAGTTACAGAGACATTTTTTTAATAGCCCGAAAAGGATTCGAACCTTTGCTGCCACCTTATCAGAGTGGATTGCATCCAGACTACAACATCGGGCTAAAAACAAAAAAACCCACTCAAAACTGAGTGGGTTGGATGGGGTGCATCTTCCGACTCAGTTTCCCGAGTCAGATTTTATCTTACTCGGAACTATTTTGTTTCCGCATTATCACAAATGGGATTCATTGTATGTTGAGGTTTCTCAACATGCCAACGTTTCTCATTTTGTTTAATCTGCGTGAACATTATAATTCCTTCGTGTTTAGTTGCCGAAGTGGGATTTGAACCCACGACCTTGAGGTTATGAGCCTCACGAGCTACCGACCTGCTCCATTCGGCGTTGTTTTTTTGAGATTTGCATCTCGACTTTTTGATTGTACTTCTTCGTTTTGATTCGTCAAGTCTTTTCTGAAAAGATTTTTCAAAGCAAACTTTAAAATCAATCGACACAGTATAATAGACACTTGAATTCAAAAATTGGTTCAGAAAAAATCTTTTTTCCAAAATTTTTCTAGAAATATTTTTCAATAGGTTCATCAACATCGTAAAAAACTACATATCCTTCTTTTTCTAATTCTTCTAAATATTTAATAGAATTGAAATCATCAGAATAAGCTGTGGGGTTGTCTGAATTTTTAAAAAATTCTTTTGCTTCATTTGAAATTTTAGTAGAGTTTAAATCTCTACAACAAACACTTGCACATTCAATTGAACATTTGATGTTCAAATCAAAAAATCTAATCCAATATTTTTTAGAAATATCTAACATTCTTAATCTCCAAAGAAATTTCCTTTAATTATTTCATTCCACTTATTCTTTAAAATAGGTCTATGCTCTGGGATAAACATAAACATAATAATGTCTAATATTAAACTAGAAATAAATACAATTAAAATAGCACAAACAACAAAAGGCCAAAGGATGCAAATAAAAAATCCTAACCCAGCAGCTACTGAAGCGTCTTCTAGTTTTATCTTATTTGTTTTTTTAAACGAACAATCATTATAAAGAAATCTAGGAACAATAAACAAAAGGCACAGGAAAACTATTCCATAGACAATAATAAAATTCATGTTTTCACCTAAACATTAAAATAACTAAAGAAAGAAAAATCAAGCAACAAGCTATCATCTTCATTGCGAATCTCACAATTGCTGCATCAGATTCTTTTTTTATTGATTCCATTTCTTCTTTGCTATACCCATAATCGTTATACAAATTTTTATCAACATTAAATTCAAAATATTCTTTCATCCAATCTCCATCCCAAATTTTATAAAATTCCTCATATTCATAACAGGAGGAATCATAATCTTGCAAATAAACAACTCTATCTGTAGCCAAGATATGATCTTTGTTTCCATATTCACAAAATGCTTGTCTTCTCAACTCCTCATGAGAAGTTTTTGATTTAAAATAAGTTACGCTACCATCTTTTACGATATCACGCTCTGGAGAAAAAGTTTTAATATGTTGACAATAACCAGTTTCGGGGTCTTTTTTAAATACATAAATATCTCGATTCTCTTCTAATTCTTGTTTCCCTCTTTCGCATCCTAATTGCAATCCATATTGAATTGGAGAATAATTTTTAGAATAACCGTTCCTAAAAATCTACGGAAATCTAGGTAGTTACGAAAACACACATTATCTCATATAAAAATCGAAGACTGGAATAGTGTTGTATTGTAAATTTCCACAAATCATTGCCCTTCCATGTAGAACAAAGTTTTCCGTTTTTAAGATATTTCTTATTCACGGACACCGTGAATCTTATATTTCTCTTTTGCAATTCTTGCTGCATTTGTTCAACAAACACTTTAGACGCAGAGACAAATGAAACACGACAATCTTTTACTCGTTGTGAAACTCTTCTTTTTTTCAGCCAAACTGTTCCATCGCCATCAATAATACCACGAAAGAACGCCCCAAATAATTTATCTGGTATATTTTTTGGATATTCACCAGTAAATGTTTTATTTGAATGCATTCCTATTTGTCGAAGTCTGTCTGCTAAATATTTATTTGCTATAGAAAAAGACTTATATTCTTTTCTTGTTTTTTTGTTTATTCTAGTCTTTATTTCAACATCTGTGTCGAGTTCCTTTCGTGCTGTTTCTATTAATTGCACATCTTTAAGATGCAGTCCAACACTATTAGCCTTGCCCATCCAGCCATCTGTCCAAAGAAGTCCAAGTAACCAAGCTGTAGAATCATTCCATTCGTCAAAAATTTTTTCATTAACTTTATATTGACAGAGTTGTAATTTTTCAGGATCACCGTTTCTTCTGTTACGATAGTAGTGTGTTTCGCACCATTTGCAGTGAGAACTACGAACTTTTACGCCGCATCCTTCAATGCAACAAATATCATAAATTTGTTTATCACTCGCATGATCCCATCTCTTTTTTACCTTGAACATAAATAACATTTTGTTTTTCAGCTTCAAAATATTCAGAATCAAATATCCTAGAATATTCTTCTTCTAAAAACCACCATTTATGATCGCAATGCCAGCATGTAAGTCCTTCAACGTCAGAAACAGTCTGGTCTTCTAAATTGCCGTTATTGACCCAATTGACAAATTTGCATTTAGGGCAATCTATTGAATACCACATGTCATTCATTTTTATTCTTCTTGAACCAAAAACCTTAGATCGATGTATTTGTAATCAGTATGAATAAATTCATTGTCAACTTTAAATACAGCAAAATCATTTTCTTCAGTAATGGTTTTTACATGATTTAGATTTATACAAATTCTTTCATTATTTTTTGTGTTCAGACATTCAATCCAATTTGTTTTAATTTTTTAAACCCCTTTTTGACTTGAAATCCAAGATGTTACGTCGCTAGTTTTCAACAAGTATTCCCATTTTGTTTTTGCCAAATCTTTACAATATTCCAAATCATCTAAACTCATTTTTTTAACAAAAGAATTTTCACAACCCATAACACTCAACTCAATAACATCAACAACAAATTTTTCAAAGTTAAAATTAGAACCTCTATTTTTAGGATTTAGAAAACAACAAAACATATGAGTGGTAACACGGTCAACACATGAATTTATTTTTTCACGCCTATTCATTTTAAAAAACTTTCATTAAACGCCATAAAAATGAGGGTCCATTTGTTGAACTTCTTCTTGATGATCCAAACCTTCAATTTCTTTAACCATTTGTTTCAAATATTCAAACTCTTGAACACGTCCTGAGACTGGACAATTAGAAGACAACAATTGTTTTTGAATAGTCTCTGCGTGTTTCATCAAATGAGCTAATAATTTGATTTGTTTCAAAGTCTTCAAATTGTCTCTAGCGTATTGCATTTTTTTGTTCTTTTTTATTTTGATGACGTTCAATCAATTCGGGAAGTTCTTTGGCAATGTTTTCACGAATAACATTGTATTTTTGTGCTTCTTTTGGAGAAAGTTGTTTTTTGCGAATGATTCTTTTCATAGACCCAACTTCTCTTTAACTTCCGAAGCGAATTTTTCCAAATCTTCAATTCTTTTTGTCAATGCCTTTTCTCGTCTTAATGCCTTACATGAATCTATAATTCCCATAAGTACATCATTTGTAACATAACAATCATCTTCTTGATATCCAAGTTCTTTCAATTCTTCAGGATATTCTTTAATGACATCTTCTGGGAACATGAGTTTTTCCTTGAAAAGGTTTCAGTCCAAATCGATTGAAAAATAATCAGTCAGGATTCCAATAGACTCTGCCGTTTCAGGGTCATGGATAGTTAATTTAACAGTAACTGATTTATATCTATTTCCATAATCTGAACTGTCTTCTGTCTCAACCTCTAGGCTTGAATTCTCAGAAATCAATTTTAAAATTTCTCTTTGTTGTTCTAAAGAAAAACTCATCTTTTTCACCTCGGTTGCAGATAATCAGAAGGCAAATCATTTTCTCTAATATAGTTTAAAATTGCATCACGCATGAATTCAGATTCATATTTACTAATGTTCTCTGCGTGCCAAGTAAAAGAAGGATAAAGCAAAACTCCATACATATGGACATCTTCTTGTCCATTGTTTCTAGTCTCTTCAATAGTAACTAAAAACCCTAAAATGTCATCACATTGAATATCTGTAATTCTCCAATTCTCTCCATTAACAGAAAATACCCAACTGATTTCTTTTTTATATGGTTGCATTTTGTTTATTCCATAACATTATTTTTGTCTTTTCCTAGTTCTAGTTTTTTAACCAAATCAATAACCGCTCCATCTGGGCATTCGTCTTTTAATGCGTGAAAAGCACCAGTGTACATTATCAAACCAATTAAATCTTCTCCGCCTCCACAACGAGACGCAGCAAATTTGGCAATTGTATATAAAGCTGCAACCTCTTTGTCATTAAATGTCACTGGCATCTTTACTCTCCTTTTAGCATTCTACTTCTAATTCATCTTTTGTAAATTTCAAAATATCCTCCAAACACTTCTCCCAAACTGGCAAACCGCCATATTTTGGAAAAAATTCAGGGATTAAATTACTTTTCCGCCATTCATATAAAACATTATGACTTATATTCCTTTTATTATCTTTTATTTTACCATTTTTAATTAAATGTAATTCCAAAATTCTAAGACATTGTTGCTTAATTTGCATTGTCTTTTCTTTAGTAATTGAAACTAATTCTCTTCTTTTTAAATCAGCTTCTTTATTGTTTTTTACAAATTCTTTAGTTTTTTCAGACATATGTTTTCTATGTTCTTCTGTCCTAACTTTTTCATTCCTTTTTTCGGCAGCTTGCTTTGTCTTTTCTTTTCCCTCTTCTGTTTGATGCCATTCAGTTAACCACTCAGCATGCTTTTTATATTTCTCTTGCTTCTGAAGGATCGTCTCCTCACTATCGTCTGCTAACCATTTTAAAATATGCTCATGAGATTTATTATCAATACTCTTCTGACGATTGTTCTCCCTAGCTTCTGGGTTGTTTATCCAATGCTCCCTTCCCTGCTTTTTCAACCTCTCTAATTCATCTGGATTCTCTGCTAAATATTTCTTGTTTATCTCACTAATCTTGTTTCTATGAGACTCAGTTCTACATATTGCAATTCTCTTTCTCTCAGCTTCCAAATATTCTTCATTATTCTCATCAATCCATCTGTTTTTTTCTTTTTGCAAAGATTCAATAAATTCAGGATGATCTTCACAAAAAGTTTTCAATTTGTCTGAAATTCTTTTTCTTACTTCAGGATGATCGATATAAAATTGACGAATTTTATCACCGACAATTTTTCTGTCTTGCTCTGTGAGTAAATCTCCTCCATCTCTTATGTTTGTTAAAGGACCAGTGCCAAGAATTAATCTTCCTATAGATTGAATCAATTCTATTTCTTTTTCTCCAGCTTGCATACTTGTTTCGTGCCAACTATCAATTTCATAATAAACTTGATCTCCACTTTCTATTATTTCATTAATTGTATTTAACTTGAGTTTGTTTATTCCTTTCCATATTTTTCCATTTTTAAAATATCTAGCTTCTGCTTCATGGTCCGATATTCTATCTTTAATTCCTTTTCCTACATAAAAAGGAATTCCATTTGAAAAAAAAAGAAAATAGACATAGCATGGCGACTTGCCTTGTGCTATGTCTATTTTAATGTCTTTTAAATTTTTCATGATTTTTTTTCATCTAAAATGCATTGTACATTTTTTGACTAAAAAATCAACTGCTGCCATTTTGGCTTGCTTAAGACAAAGACTGCCAAAATGGCAGCCCTTTTACGCCAGCCGCCTTCACAAACTCAAGCACCTCGCTGGACTTGAGAACATGATTTGCATCAACTTGTTCACCGTTGACGAAGGCGAGAGCATCACCTGGGATGTTGAATGCATCGACGAGGTTTGCACGAACTTGAGCAACTGTTGCTCCAGCGATTGCAAACTCATCGTCATTCGCTCCGTGAATAACCTTGACCTTGCCGATATTTTCAATAGTTCCCTGAACATCTGGAAGGTTTTGAGCTTCTTGAGCAGGAGCGTCAACCTTCTTGGGAGCCTTTGAAAATCCACCTGGCTTCTTTTGATCTTGAGACATTTTGTTTTCCTTTTCGAGACTAGATTTGGGACTTAAACTTGGAAATTGGGTTTAGGATTAGTTTAGAGATTAGTTTTTTACGAACCGTTCTCTGACGACAGCTTTTGGACCTTTTGGCGATTCCATATCTACACACAATTCATGCCAATGCTGTGGATTAGCTGTGATTTTCTTCATGTTATCTTCGTCGATAACATTGTGAAGAAAAGCGAGCATATTTGCAGCAATGAGATTATTTGTGAACAGTAGCTGAGGAGAGGCGGGAGCTTGGGCTTGGCAACCTTGAGCCACTACTTCTCCTGGGTGTTTATCCATTGGGTTTGCGATTTCTGGGTGGAATTCGCTTGCCAGTGGTGGAGTAATATTCTTGCCATTCTTTCGAATATGGACAAGAACATTTCCATCGGTGAGATCGTTCCCACCGCTGATGATTGTAATATTCTTCAATTCTTCGGCACGGTCGCTAATCAGTTTTCGAGTTTTGTGATTATCGACACAGACGAGAACGGTATCTCCTTCACGAAGATGCTGGAAGATATTATTTTCATCAAGATAAACAGGATGATCCGTGATAGTAAGTCGTGGGAATTCTTTACTATATGATTCTGCTGTCATCGTTGCTTTTGGACCGATTTGAGAAAAACTTTGTCGTTCTCTGTTTCGATCTTCAAAAACGTCACCATCGATCAGACCAATCTGAACATCTGGAAACTTATCCACGCTGTAATTAAGATATCGGCAGAGGGAGGGAAGGACACAGAGTCCAATTCCCCCTGTTCCGACGACCTTAATTTTCAGAGACTTTTTAGCCATTTTTCAACCTTTCATATTTTTGGAAAAATCAATCTTCTTCTTTCAAAGAGTCATGAAATCTGCCAGTGGTTCAGAAATTAGTAAAGATACGTGTCAAAATCTTCGCCAAGGAATTGAGAACTGTTAGTGTCGGCGTTTTTTTCGTTTTTTTCTGTGCTTTTTTCCACGATGTTGTTGTACGTCCATACATTGGGGTACTGTTGATTTCCCCCTTGCTGAAAAAAACTTCGTTTCCCCCCGTATTGCCACCCTTGTTTGGATACCTTTGGCATCCATTCATTTTCAATAATTTCGGCATCGAGGACGAGTTGTTGTGCGTCTTCTTCAGACATTTCAATATCGTAATATTGATCTCTTGAGAAGCTCATGAACTTACTGTCATCAGCAACAGCAGCACGTACAACACCAGAGCAGGACTTTTCTGGAAGAAGTTCTTCACGCTTTTCGTTGATTGCAACAGAAGAGGCGATAGAAATCTGATTTCGATCCACATTTCCTAAAGTAATGTGAATTCCGTCGAAAGTAGCTTCATCGCCAACATCTGTTCCAGAGTGGAAAGCAGAGAAGTTACAATGACTGTGGATGGTTCCAACCATCTGCCAATCATTCTGCACACGATCTTGATACTCTGGCTGATCGGTGCGATCATAATTAACACTTGAATGACTCACTGTCTGCTTAGGGCAGTGAAGCTGATATTCGTTATTCTTGGAAGAATACATCAAAGTGACGTATGCCTCTGAATTGTACTTGTCGTAAACTTTTCTGAAGAAAGTGAGAGCCTGAGCGATGATTCGTGCAGGAACCTTTGGCAACTTCAGACGCATTTCAAGGTCTGGTTCCATGAGCCAAGGAATTCCATCAACAGGGACAAGGGCGTCGCCAGCCTTTGTCTTTTTGTTGAAGTAAATACCAGTTTTTGTAACGAGATAGAATCGTTCATCTTCTGGAAGTTCTACTCCTTCTTCAAAAAGATAAATGGGATAAGTTGGTCCCTTAATCTTAATTTGTGGAGCAGAAGGATTTGCGGTCACTTCTGGGGTGATTTCTGGCACATCGTCCATTTTAGTTCCTTTGAGGGAGAGAAGTTGTTTGTTTCGTTGTTTTGAATATACTTTGGGTTTTCGAGGTGTAAAACATTTATTGAACAGTTTTTGAAATGCTTTTGAAAATTTCTTCGAAAGATTTTCTAAGGTCTTCTACTTCCAGCATTTCTGTAAATGCTTTATTCAAATTAGAATAAATCAATCTAGCCACAGCATCTTCTAATTGGCGTCCTCCGATGCTACTGGCTAGTTTTTCAACATTTCCTTGAGACTGTCTTTTTACTTTTCCAATTTCTTCAAGACTTAATTTTGACCATGCTTCGTAGCTGTTAATTCTTTTTTCATTTACAGTCATAGAAACATCATAATGAAAAACACTTCCGAAAAAAGATTTAAAAAAAGCGTCTATTGCTTCTTGAGGATTTTGAAAATTTCTATTGAGATGGGCAGTGCCTAAACAGATTGATCCTTGATGTAGAGCATGTGGAATTTTAGCATCATAAAGAACACTATTTAAATTAAAGTTAGATTTTAAAGCGTGAACAGACCCTCTTGCATATGTAAAACCATCTTTGTTTTTTCGTAATGAAATTAAAAACAAAGATTTAGGGAAAGGGACTCTGAGCGGCAGATCGATCCCCGGTACGCTGTTATTGCGAGATTCTACTCTATTTGTAATAATGGTTCTGAACTTTGCTTCTTCCTCAAAAGCAAAAGTAAATACATTGCCGCTTTGATAAACAGCCTTGCAGTTTTTTGGATTTAAAAAAGAACAATTAGAATTTTCCTTAATTATTTTTCTAGAATCATCTACAATTTTGTTTATAAACGCATAGTTTGATAAATTTATTTTTTCAATAAATTTTTTAATTTTAGAATTTATCAACAAGTTCGGTTCAATTCCGCAAAAAATCTTTAAAAACAATTCTTGTTTTTGTTTGATTAATTGTTTTTCTTTGTTTTTGTTTAAAATTGGGATGTCTTTTTTCATTTTTCTTTACTTGTAGGGTGATTCAAGAAAATTTTTGAAATCTTCTTTCAAAGAAGAGATGGCAGTTTTCATTTCTTCTTTCATCTTTTCTCTTTCTGTTTTTATTTCTTCTTGCATAAAATCCCAAAGCACTTCATAACACAATGTGATAATTTCTTTTAAAATTTGTTGCATTGTGTCGACGTGAACTTTTTCAATATTTTCTTCTTTCACATCAACTAAAGAGAAAGATTCTTTAAGGCTAGTTGAAATAGAAGTGACCGAATCCATGATGATGTTTTTCATCTTGGCAGCAACAACTTCGGGACTTTCATTTTTTGCGTCGTTTCTAATAAACCTCTTTAGAGTTCTACCTTCTTTAAACTTTGTTGTTTTTTCTATAACAAACAAAGGATTTTCTTTAGATTTTTCTTTCCATTGATTTAATTTTGTGGTCTCTTGATTTTCAAAGT
Source organism: Neisseriaceae bacterium (assembly GCA_003962895.1). GTDB lineage: Bacteria > Pseudomonadota > Gammaproteobacteria > Burkholderiales > UBA11063 > Aquella. The sequence goes on along the minus strand of RXKI01000004.1, from coordinate 35,171 downwards.
TTGTTCTTAAAAAGTAAGAAAATTCTTCAGAATAGTCAGCGGTAAAAGTGCTTTGCCAAATAGTAGATATAATGAATTTTACTTTTTCTGACATCGATCCTTCAAAGCGTTCTGCTTTGTTTTTTGTGTCTCCAAAACAAACTTTATGATCTTTGTTTACGTTTGGAAGACATGGATAGTATAGAAGTCCATCTAAATTTTTAATTGGACTTTTTGTCATAGACATATAAACTTCTTCCATACTATTATCGAAGAAATTTATTGTGAATTGAACATATGGAAATGCTAAGTAATAGACTTCATCTAGATACTTTATATTTCTTGTTTGAGGAGATTGTTCAATGACAATTGTCGTAATTCTACCATTTTTATGAATATACTTTGTTCCTTTGGGAAAGACTTCTAGTTCGGCAGTTTCTGCATTAACCCATTTTTGAGAAAGGTTGTTCAATTTTTCAATAGTTTTATTGCTAAATTCTGTAATTGAAGGATTTGCGGCGTCTTTTAAAGAATTTTCAAGAGTAACCTTCAGTCTATCCAAAATAGAATCTGTGCTTTTCTTTATAATTGTAACAGCTTGAGGCGTATAATCTTTAGCCTTAAGACTTTCAATTACAGATTCCATCAACTTGTTTTTGTCGATCACTTGTGTTCTCCAAACTTTTCAGTGAATTTTTTGAATATTTCTTTAAACAAAGGTTTAATTTCTTTGGAATTGGGAGTTTCCCAAGAAATTCCTTCTTTGCTGACTAGACAATAAATAACATTTTTTTCTTCATCATCAGAAAAAGTCCAAATCCAATTTTTGGATGTATAGTTTCTGCAAGTTTGTTGTTTCCCAAAGAATAGCTTAAACATTTCTATAGAACTTAATTTTAAAGAATGTCTAAACTCATAGATTTTCTTTACATCTTCATATATTTCTTGGTCTTGAACAACCAACCCAATGCCTTGAGATTTAGATTCATCATATTCTGATTTATTGATTTTCATTAGATCAACCTTGGATTGCAAGTTTCTTCATCATATTCCCATTGATTTGGGTCGTAGATTTTAACTACTCCTAGAATTTTCATTCTCTTTAGACAATCTTCAACATCTTCTCCATCTCTTGGAGATACAATTATGCTAGATGGATTTCCTTTATAGTTTGTTACAACATAATATTCGTTGTCATTTTCCATTTTTTTCAATCAAAAAAGAAAGAGGTGTCTTCTGAAATTCCGCTACAAAAAGTAGAAACAACTAATTCTTCCAAATTTGTAAAAACAATTCTCAGCCTCTGGGGAGCTAGAAATATACTGTGGTTCAAAAATTTTTACAGCATATTTTGAAGGTCTTGAACAGAAATCGAGGAGATTTTCATTTTCTGTGCTTTTTCAAGTTTTGATCCAGCAGAATCTCCTACTACTAGATAATCTGTTTTGGAAGAGATAGAACTAGAAATATTTCCTCCAATTTCAGATATTTTATTTTCCCAATATTGTTTTCCTTCTGTAAAAGAGCCTGTAAATACAAAGGTTTTTCCAGTTAATTTCCCAATTTTTCTACTGACTGGATTAACAAACTCTAACAACTTATCAATCATTTCATTATTCTCGCAAAAGAAAGAAATGATTGACTCAGCAGACGCTTCTCCAATTCCTTTAATTTCTTTTAAATCATCTTCTGTAGCGGCAAAAACTGCCCTGAATGTTTTAAATTCATTAATCAAAATTTGACCTGCTGTCTTTCCACATCCTGGAATTCCAAGAGAAGCGAAGAAATGAGCGGCAGGGACATCAATAAGTTTGCTCTCTGCTTTTTCAATAAAATCCTCAAGTTGCTCATCTGTTTTATCTGTCGGGTTATCACAAAAGAATAATCTTGCAAGGAACAGTCTTGATTCTCTAGGAGAAAAACCAGCAGAGATTAAATCTTGGAGATTCAATTCGTAAAGATCGCTTTGATCTTGAATTAAATCTAAATCAATTAAATCTTTGATAGAACTTTCTCCAATACCTTTTACTCCAATGGTAGAAAGATAGTGAACGATACCTGCTGTTGATCTTTCTCCACACTTTTGATTGGAACAAACTAAATCTTTGCCTGTCTCACCAATTTTAATTTCCAACCTTTGTTTACAACAAGGACAAGAATGAGGGATGACAAGTTGATTTCTGGAGGTTTGCACTACCTTGACTACTTTAGGGATGATCTCTCCAGATTTGATAATTTCAATTACAGAACCTCTTGTAATTGGAACGCCAAAACTAGCTTCTGATGTTCCGTCGATAAATCCCAAACTGTGAGCGGTGCATTGAGAGACTGTAGTTCCGTCGATCAAAACGCCATCAAATTGAAGAACTGGAGTGATTTTTGTTCTGCCTGGGGACCAAATAATTTCTTTGACTGTGACTTCGAATTTTTCTTCTTGAAATTTCCAAGCTATTTTTGCTTTAGGATTTCCAGTCGAAGAATCTCCATGAACTCCTAGCTGCTCGGCGTCTTCAAGGTTATTTACAGAAATGACGGCTCCGTCTACTTCGTAATTTAAAGTAGAGCTAATTTTTTCAAGTGTTTCCAAATCTTTATATCTAAAAGGTCTAACTTGTACAAAAGGAATTTTTAGAATAGAATTCGAATACTGAGACCTTTCGATCTCTGTCTTAAATGGAGCTACATTAAAATCTTTGTCTTTGCTACTCCAAGAAAGAATTGAATAAGCAGTAAAAGAAAGATTTCTTGAAAAGGTTACTTTTGGATTTTTAAACTGCCTGATACTACCTGCTGCGTAGTTTCTTGCATTTTTTGGCTTGCTGTCTAAACCATAAATTGGATTTTGCCAATTCTCACATACTTCTTTAAAAACAGATTTTTCACATTGAATTTCTCCTCTAATGCAGCAATTGATTGGAAGAAATTTAACTCTATCTCCTTCCTTATTGTATTCCCAAAGTTGACTTGCAACACCTTCAACATACTGAACGTTTTCTGTTACATCTTCTCCATTAATACCATCTCTTGGTCTGAGACCAGCACGAACCAATTTTCCATTTTCATAATAAAGTGCAATTGCTACTCCATCTCTTTTAAAAGATTGGACGAATTTAGATTCAATTTCATTGGGAGAATATTGAAGGTTTTCAATTGCATCTTTCAGGAATGATTTTAAAGTTTCGTTCCTTTTTTCGATTGATCCAATAGCTTTAGAAATAGAAGTCATTGGAGGATTGTGGATTACTTTTTTGGCTGTGCTAGTTGCTTTACTTGAAGTTACAGAATTAAAGATATGAGAACTTGGGCAAATTTTTTGCAATTCACTTCGCAAATAGTCATATTCCTTATCAGAGACTTTATCCCCAGTAATGGGGTGGAGACAATCTTCTCCAAGCTCGTAACAAGTATCGAGATGAGAAATGACCAATTCTAGTTCTTTGATCTCTGCGTTCATTTTTTTGTCCTTAAGTAGAGCCGAAAAGAAAGAGACACAAAAAATAAAAATGGTTCAACTTTTTCATAAAAAGATTTGACTTTTACTATATTACCTTGTAGCAATAAAAAGGTAAAAAAATGAAAAATAATTTATTATTGATATTTAGCACAATTGTAATTTTGTCTGGGATGTTTTTCTTTTATAGTTCTTATAAAAAAGACATTGAAATTTTAAGAGAAGAAAACAATGCTTATATGGTTTTATTAGAGAAAAACAATTATACGCTTTCTCATATACTTGACGAACAAGTAAGGATTAGTCATTATATTTCTGGGCATAGAATTCAAAAGAAATATCATCTTGGTTGTATAGAATGTAAAATTCTTGGGAGTATGTTTAAAAGAAAAATCGAAATAGACAAGGAAATTGGAGAAATAGAACTTTTTATTGATAAAAATCCAAATGACCCAAAAGTTAAAGAAAAAATAGCTAAAGTTAAATCTTTATCAGATGAATACAATATGTTAGAACAAAGATTATACTATTCAGATATTCAATCTCAAAAAATAAAAGAAGAAATGAATTAAAATATTTTGTGGTTAATACTGTCTACTGCGATGATATCGTATGCTTTGACGGATTCCAAATGAAATGGATCGTCATCATAATGCATTTTAACATCATTTTCATAAGCAAATATGCCTTTTGCAAGATGTCCTGTGTAAACTATTTCTTTTATCGGGAGATTGCATCTTTCGATAAATTCTTTAATTTCCATTTCATTAAATTGATTTTTAAATCTTGCTGTTAAAATTATACAATGGCATCCAAGAGCGTGATATTCTTTGACTAAATCAATATATAAAGGCTTGCAACATAAAGTTGTGTTGTATGTACCTGTTGTTTCATAAACAGCTAATGTGTCATCGAAATCAAAAGAAATTTTAATCATCATTCAATCCAAGGCACTCTTTCATTGTTCTCTTGATAATCTTCTATAACACCAGATACTGCTTCTTGAGCGTTTAAAATAGCTTCTTGTTCTGTTTCTCCACAGCTTCCGCAGCCAGGTAAATTTAAAATAATTGCAGAATAAACTCCATCATTGTCTTTTTCTATGGAAATATTGAGCAAAACATTTCCATAGTTTTCAATGTATATTGATTTCTCAATTATGTTTTCCATAGTTTAAAATCCAATTTCAGACAAAACTCTTTTTCGTTCTTCCCATTTTTGTTGTTTTGCAACAAAATGGCATTTAATTTCATCAAAAGACCAAGGAGTCCCCCAAGGTTTTCCAGCAACTACATTATCAACTCCAATATCAATAGAGTAGTCTATTCCATTGGTTAAAGCAGCAGAAGCAAGCAATTTTGAAATCACGTCTTTTTTCTCTTCTTCTGATATAGCCAGATTCCCAATTATTTTTGAAAATTCTTCTTCATAAACTATTTGCTGATAAGTAGAGAGTAAACCATTATCTTCTTTCCAAAGTCCATTATGAACGTGTCCATAAGCGTGCCAAGCCCCATAGAAGCTACTTTCCCATGATCGACAAGGATAATGGCTTATAAATATTTTCTGCCCGTTAACGTTAAATGTGTATTGTTCAAAGACCCCTTTAAAACATCCTGATCCTATCAAAACTTTTCTATCGTCATGATTCCCACAGATAATGAAAATATTTTTGCAATTTAATTTATTGATGTAGCTTTTAATTACATTAATCTTATTCTCATTTTTATTTCTAGGAAGCCAGCAAAAGTCTCCAGCTATTACCAATACATCGTCTCTTTTTACAACTGCATTTGTGTTATCTAAAATTGCAGAAGTCATCCTATTTGTAGACTCTTGGCTTATATGAAAGTCTTTTATGGGAATTATTTTTTTATAAGCCAAATCAAGTAGAGAAGACTCTTCAGGAGTCATAAATGGTCTTCTACAATATTTGATTATGTTTGAGTGCCCTAAGTGCCAATCGCTTGTGAAATAATAAGTCATAATAAGCATTGTACTTTAAAAACTAGATCAGGTAAAGTCAAAAATAAGTTTTGCTTATAATTTGATCTAAAGTTTCAAATGTCTGGAGTCCAAAGGCATAATTAACAGGATATGAATTTTCAAATAAAATATAAGTAGGAGCAATTACTATTGAATATTCATTTGCAACGTTAATTTGCTCTTCTATATTGACAAATACAATTTTAATATCTTTGTATTTTTCCTTGATTTTTCTTAAAATAGATCGATCATGGCATGGACCACACCAAGCAGCCCAAAAGAACGCAATGCATTTTCCTGTTTTGATTTTTGTTGAAAATTTCAAAATTAAATCCAAAGAGAATCGTTGAAAACACAATTAGCAATAGATTCTTGTTTGTCAACCAAAGGAATCAATCTATTTTTAAGTAAAAAATCATCTATGTTAAAAAACTCTTGTTTCCATCCATGTTTTATAACAGAAGTTTGAAATTTATCTTCTAGCTCTGGTCCTGTGAACTTGCAGAATCCAAACATAAATCTAAGTATAGCGTTCTTTGTTTGTCTTACATATAAATTTTCTTTATATTTTTCATCAAACAATGCTTCTTCAAAATTATCTATTTTTAAATCATAGTTAATTCCACATCTTAAAAGAATTGTCAATAAAGATTTTCTCATAGAGCAATCAAGCCAGAATTTTGAAACTTCTATCCAAAGAACATTTGTTTTATTTGTTTTAGAAAACAAACTAAATTCATAATTCCCCTCATGACAAATTCGTTCAAATTTATTTAGGAAACTTTCAATATCTTCATATTTGTCTTTAGGATAAGTAAAAAAGAAACCTGTAATGTTTTTGGTAAATTTTGCAGCAAACTGTTCCCGACAATGATCCCAATGGATTTGCTCATTCTCTGATGGTTGAAGTGCGAAATAACCATCAGAAGGAGTTACATAATTGCTTTCTAATTTTTTTAGAATTGTTTTCATTTTTACTCCTGACGGGATCGATGTTTTTCAATAAGTTTAACTAACCACAGTGGGATTTCTTTAAACTTTTCTAAAAAACATCCTTTCCAAGAATTAAAAACAATTGGATTAGCTGATAAAAAAACAACCATTTCATCAATATATTTTTTTCTATCTTTATTTCCATCTAAAGTTTTAAACAAAAGTTCTTTTATATCAAATTTTTGTTTAAAAAACCATTCATCGTGAGAAACAACAAACATTTCCCATAAAGAAAAAAATAAATCGTCTTTAGCTGAGACAACATCATAATCTTTTACTATGTTGTAAAATTCTTTTTCAAAGAGAAAAAAATTCTCATATTCATTCCATTTTCTTTCAAAAGATTTTATTCTTGAAAATTTCACACCTTTTGAAAAAGAATTTGGTATTGGAGAGCAAAGACTTATTTCATAATAACCAGGATGTTCTTTAACGGCAATCCAGTCTATAGATAAGATTATCCAATCAACTTTTTCTTCAGATTTTTTTTTAAATATCAAATATTCAGAAGAAGAAGTATGATATACCAAATCAACATTTGATATATTGTGTCTAGAAAGATATTCTTCAAAAAGATTCATCAATTTCCTTTTAATGATTTTGGAGCAGCTTTTAAAGTAGGAATGTTTAATTCCTGCTCTGATTTCAACCTTTCCAAATCTTTCTTAAGATTGTCTGTTTCTTTTTTTAATTTTTCATATTCTTCCATAGAAACTGAAGGTGCTTCTTCTAAGTTAGGAGAAGCCTTTTTTGTTTGTAATTCTTTTTTACGTTCATAAATAATCACCCCACCTTTATAAAGAATTTTATCATTATAATAATAATCTTTTACAATGACTCCATCTACTTTCCTTGTTACTATTCTGGGTGCGTATCCGTTAATTACAAGGACTTTAATTTCTTTTCCAAAATAATCAGCAGTAACCATTTGTTTGCTAAAAATTTCATCAGAAAAATATGCTTTTTCTCTAAGAGAATAGTTTGTGGGAACTGGTGTTGGGCATTGGGCAAAAATTGCTGAGATTAAAATTAAAAATTTCATACAAAATAATCTTTCGAAAATTCGTTTACTTGATAGATGTCATCTGTCGTTTGCCATCTTCTTGAAGATTCATCCCAAGCAATAGGAAATTTGTCAGGGAATGAATCTAAAATATCAAACAATTCAACATCATTTTTGGCTTTTTCTACTGATCTGTGAAAAATTAAAGGGTGCAAAGAAGGATATCTTTGTTTTAATTTTTCTACAATTCCGTCACTAAACATATTAGACCAATCTTTATTTATTTCAATCTTTTGCCATTAAAAAAACTTCTTGGACCAGAGCTAGAGGTTTTTAGAGAATACCATCTAAAAATAGCACAAGCAACTACTCCTCCTATTACTGACATAAAGAATCCAGAATAGTGTAATGGGCTTCTACCTGATCCTAAAACCCAGCTTAGAACCCCACCAATTAAAGAACCTATGATGCCAATTCCAATTGTATAAACGCATCCAACAGGCTCTTCGCCTGGGTGGATTAATTTTGCGAGAGTACCTACAATTAAACCAAAAATTGACCAAACTAAAATTGTAAACATAATTTTCCTTTATTTGATTTTAAGTGAACTTTTTGAAATTGTCAAATAATAATTTGGAACTAAATCTTTATTTAAAGCTATTTTCAAATCTTTCATAAACCTAAAATAACTTAAATCAAATTTAGAAAAAGAATCAAACCCATAAATCATTTTAAAAACATCTTCTACATCATTTTTAGAAGAAAGTCTTAAAAAACCTTGAAGTTTAGCTTCTCCAAATTCTTTTCTAAGAAAAAGACACATTAAAACACTTTGTTGTTCGAAATAAAACAAATCTTCTTTTGATTGAAATTCTTTTGTTGTAAAAATTTTTTCCGTAGAGAGCAAATCGTTCTTTTCTATAGAAAAACAATTATTTAAGTTTTTTTCTACTTGTTTTAAAGAGCAATTTAAATTACTAGCTCCTGATTTGAACCATTCTCCCAATTTAATTTTTTCTTGAAATTCAAACTCCGCAAAGCAAGCTCGGGTGATATAGTTTGGCAATAACTTCAATGGGTCTGGGTCGTCTAGAACAATCCAAATAGCAGTCATTTGAAATTCATTGTCTTTTTTTATGATTTCAAATTTAGAATCATCGGCGTTAAAAAGCTCTTTAAGTAATTCTTTATTTGGGACACAAAAAATTCTACATTCTTTTGAAAATTTAAAATCTTCAAATCCCCATCTAGTCAAACTTAATTTTTTTATTTTCTCTACGTTGTCAAAAATCCATTTCCCCTGCTCATTTTTTATACTAAGAATTGTAAAATTCTTAGTTGTATATCTGTTCCAAGACAAATCTTTTGTATCAGCAAAACAAGACGATGCAAAAAACATTATAAAAAAAATATATTTCATATAAACAATTCACTTTTTTTAGAAGACCACTCTTTTCTTATTTTCAACTTACAATCAGATAGAATTTGAGAAATTCTAGATTCATGAAGGTCTAAAATTTTACCAATAGTAGAAATTTTAAAATCTTCTATGTAATATAAAGTAATTACTTTTTTTTGTATTTCAGTAAGATTGTTTATCAAAATGTGAAAAAAATCATTATTTTTTGACATTTTACAAGAAGGAATTTCAACTAGAGAAGATATTTTTATATAGTTTGATTTCGTGCCCCAAGACAATTCTCTTAAATAATCTTTAATAGCACCAGAAATTCTATAAAAAGCAAAAGCAGAAAAGCTATCATTTAAATCTGGGTTGTACTTGTTAGCAGCTTGAGTCAATCCAAAATAGGCAGCAGACTGAAGCTCTTCGTAAGAAACATAAGATAAGTTCTTTTTTTTGATTTTTGCAATTTTATCAGCTAAGTAAATATGAGAAATAATTAGTTCTTTTTTAGTATCATTCATAAGTTCCATTCAGTTTTTGAATTAGTTGTGTTAGTAGTCTATTATAGTTATTTATCAGCCAAAGAAAGAATTTCAACAGCTTCTTCTTTAAAAGCAGAAGTATATTTAGAGAATCTTTTTAATAGCCAAATTTTCAACTGTTTAATTTCTTCGAAATCAGAATTTAAACCTAAGATATCTAATGTTTCGTTAAGATTTAAATCAAAAAAGTTATCAGGAATTTCTTTAAATTTACAATTTTCAATAAAATTTAAAAATAAAATAGTCCAATTTTTTATATCATTTTTATTTAAAGTAGACTCTGGCCATCTTAGCTCTAAAGTTTTTTTAGAAGAAGTCCCATAATGGCAAGCTCGGGCATAATTTACTAAATTAAAATTTACTTTTCTTTCTTTATTTTCAAAAAATCCTATATCTTTTGGACAGCAAAAATTATAAAAAAGTTCGGCGTCGGGGAATCTTTGAAGGGTTTTTATCTTTAGTTTAGGACCAAGCATAGCACAATATCTATTATTTCTTCTACTCAGAGGAACAGAATATTTTAAACAACTTTCTATTTTAATCCAAAAAGCAGTGACAACAGCCACTTGAGATTTTGTTAAATCTTGGCAATCAGCATGAATATGAAATCCACAATTCTTATTTACCTTGCATCCTAAAGTTGGTAATTCACTAATTAAATCACAAATGTTTTCCAAGTCAAAAAAACTTTTTGCAACATATGATGCAACTTCTACTCCCTTTGGACCTTGGCGTCCCATTGTCCCACAAGTTGCATCATCTTTTATATGCCAAAAATCATTGTTGCAACTCGGTCTGTAGATATCTGCTTTTGAAGCATGGAAAGATTTTTCAGAAAAAAAATTAGAAACAGTCTCTTTTGAAACTTCTTCTCCTAATTCAATTTCAATGCCAAATCTTCTTTTAATTTCAAAAGACTCTTGCATTAATTTGCCTTTGGAGAATTACAAGGAACTCTATATTGATTGTTGTTTTCTTGAACAACAGCCCCCCAACCAGAACCAGACCTAAAATTTTCTACTGGCTCGTCTTTATTCCTAAACTCATAATAAGGCTCTTTTAAATCACCAACATTTAATTCTTTGTACCATTTTACAGTGATTTCTTTCCAATATCTTTGCCCATCAACAATTTCTTCAACAATTTCTTTTTTCATTTTTAATTAAACCTTTGAACCTGGAACATCTTGAAGACCTTTCAAGTTTTCTCTTAGCATTCTATCGGCAACTGTCAATTCTTCCTCAAATTTTTGATCCCATGTTTTTGTTTTTTCTTTTTCAACTGGTTTTATTTGTGTTTTTGAATTCTCTATTTCAATCATTTCAATAAGTACAGCAGCAATGTCTTTTTTAAATCTAATTAAAAAAGCTCCAATATAAAATAAAAAGATAAATTGCAAAAAATGCAAAAAAAGAATAATTCCTAAAAAAATTTCCATTTTTTTTCCTTAATAAAGAATAGGTTTGCCTGGAAAAATTGGAGCAATATCTTTGTATTGAGAATCAACCGTTTTCGAACTTTTTGAAACAATCATTCTCAACACAGGGTCTTTCATCCAATTTTTAGTTTTGAACATTCCTATTTTATCATACAACACGATCTCATTCAAAGCTAAATCAAAATTATTGTCAACAAATTTAGTAAAAGTATTTACATTGAAAGTAAAATTAAAAGAAAAATTCTGACTATATGAACATATTTGATCTGGTGGGAATTTTATTATGAGTCTTGTATCGTAATCAGTACCCTCTGAAAGATCGGTTTTTGTAATTAAAGAAGAAAATTTCCAATAACTATCTCCCAAATTATTATCACAAGACCAAGAAAAAGAAAAATTCCATTTTTCTTGACCGTTGTTGTTGTTTTCTCCAATTCCAAATAAATGATAATGACCCAACCAAGATTTTAATTTAGAATTATAATGCATAGGAATAGAAGACGGCAAAGACTGTCCGTTTCTTTGTAAATAATCTACTAATTCGCCTGCTTTACTTAAATTGTGATTAAGATGTAAAACCATTGGCATTGCATCACAAAGACCACAGTTCGTAGAAACAGTTGCTACGCTTTGTTCAATCGCAGGAGTATTCCTGCTTTCTCCGAATAAAATTTCTTCAAAAGCTACAGAGGCAAAAGCCTTTATAGAAATTGTCATATTATTAGACCAAGATGAAGAAAATTCTGACTCGCTTGTCAATATTATTTCCCCACCAGAAGATTCATAAAAAGTAGTAGCATCTTCTGGCATGTTTATCTCAGAATCGCTAGAAAGTATTATCTCTCCACCAGAAGATTCATAAACAAAAACTTGTTCTACCCATGCTCTTGCTTTTATATAAACAATAGAAGCTGTTTTTATACAATATTCAATACACTCTGGGATGTCGCAGAATGGAACTTCTTCAAGAGTGTTGCAAACATCTACATCAACTCCTCTTAAATCGGCTGGAAGGCTAAACTTTTTGATACTACATATTTCCCATCTTAGACCACTGTTTGTCAATTGATTGCATAAATCAGTCAAACTATTTGCAGCAATATTTTGAATAAATTGCTGTTGAGAAGAAGCTCCCACACAAGTAGGATCGTCTAATTGAAAATTGATTATATCACAACCGCCACTTGGATTTTCATTTTTAGTAGCACTAGAACAGCATCCTTGAACTCTATACCACTTTAATACTAAATCTCCAGTATTCCATCTAAAATTTTTCTCAACATAAAATTCAGCATTAGTCGTCCATCTAACTTTTTGGTCAAAGAAAGAATTAAATTCAAACTCTGATTCAGAGGATAAAACAATCTCTCCACCCTCAGACGTATAAACACTGACTTCTTCCCCAAATGCATCTGCTGTTGATTCTCCATCTGCTGTACCTACGGAAGCAGCGGATAACAAACCAAACGCATCTGCTGTTGACTCTCCATCTGCTGTACCTACGGAACTATATGTAGCTAATAAACTAATTGTTCCTAATGCTTCTTCAGAACTAATTCCAGTTAAATCAAATGCAGCTAATAAGCTGCTTGTTCCTAATGCTTCTTCAGAACTAATTCCAGTTGAATCAAATGCAGCTAGTAAACTAATTGTTCCCAATACTTCTTCAGAACTAATTCCAGAAGGATCAATATAAGACGCAGCAGGAACAACTGTGTAGGTAAATGCAACACGGCCATTAGCTCCATTCCCACCACTAGCACCGTCCGCACCACCGCCACCACCACCGCCCGGAGCAGTTCCAGCAACACCATTCCCGCTTCCTGTTCCACCAGCACCACCAGCCCCACCATTGGCACCAGTTCCACCAGCACCACCATAATCTCCAAATGTTGCTGTTGATGATCCACCAGTTGTATTTACATCACCACCACTTGCAGTTCCACCAGCAGTGGCAACTGTATTGTTGCCTTCGCCTTCCAGTCCACCAGCCCCACCATTTGCAACATAGGCACCAGAGTAAGCAGATGAATTGCCACCAGCGGTTCCATTTACTTCATCAGCACCACCAGTTCCGCCAGTGCCAATAACATAAGAAATAGTTTGACCAGGAGTGACTGTCAGTGCATTTTTTTTACAATAACCACCGCCGCCACCGCCGCTCCCGCCATTGTCCCCAGAACCAGCACCTCCTCCTCCGCCTCCACCGCCAGCACCCCACACTTCAATTTGTACAGATGTAACACCAGATGGCACGGTCCAATTGCCAGAACCAGAGGAAAAAACAATTACGGCTGAACCCGATGCAGAAGCGGTAGATGAGCCATCAGAAGAACCTACAGCGGGTACTGTGGGAGCGAGCAAAGGAAGAACCCCAATCTCTGCTCCCATGACGCTTTCGTAAAATCTACCTGATACGCTTTTTATGCTCACAGAATCTCCTTATTATGATTCTGTGATTGCGGTAGCAGTAGTAAGTAGCGGGGCGACTCCTGTCGTAACGCCAATTGAAGGAGAAATGGCACCAAAATATAAAATTTTACCAGCACCAGAACTAGCAGTTCCCACAGAAAAGTGAGTTAAAGTTTCAGTCCCAGAAGCTGCGGCTGGGAATAATATATTGGCTGCTGGAGAAACTGAATTAGAAGTAACCGTCCATCCACCAGAAGTTCTTGCCACAGCTACTCTTGCATACCCTGAATATGCTGCCTCTGAAGTGGTTTGACTACCTCCAGCCAAAGGAGAAGCTGTGTGAAGAGCAACATATAAATTAGTCAAAGGAGACGAAGTAGCATCTATGGCGATATTAGCTATAGATGTAGCATTGAATATAAGTTTCAACAAATCATTATCAAAAGTAGAGCCTTTTGCTGCCATTTCTTCTCCTTTTTACATTTAAATTATATATGATACCAAAAAGTAAAAGTCTTCGTGATTAACACGAAGACTTTTACTTTTAATTAAATCAAAAAAAATTATTCCCAATCATCATCGTCTTCATCATCATAATCATCATCATCATCTTCGTAATATTCATCGTCTCTTTGAGAATATTCTTCATTCCTAGAATCACCTCTATTCGGAAGATTAATTTCATCATCTTCTTCAAGTCTTCCCAAAATTGATTCAATCAAAGGATGTCTAATAATGCAAGATGCTTGAAAGTTTACAAATCCTATGCCTGGTAAGTCTTCAAGTTTGTCAACTATTTTCATTAATCCTTGATCTTGCTTTTTTAAATCGCTCTGATTAGGGTCTCCAGTTACAATTATCTTGCTGTTTTCACCAAATCTGCTTAAAAACAACTTTATTTGAGTATATGTAGCATTTTGAGATTCATCAAAAATGCATATAGAATCATTAAATGTATTGTGAGTAACAATAAAATCATTTGCCAAAAATAAATGATCTTGTGCCTCAACTGCTATACAAACGCATTCCGCTTCTCCGCATGGAACTACATCTTTAATCATCTTTGTAGGTTTTGGAAGATTAACGTGTTTAACAGCTTTTCTACTTAGTTTAAAAGGACATAATTCCATCATAATATCTACAACATAAGCATTGTGAACATGTCTTATTGTATGTCCTTCATACTCATGACTGTCTTTTTCAGAAAACTTTCTCAATCTACAATAAGCATGACCTCCTAACGATCTAACCAAAAACATAACATCTTCAGCTAATTGTTTTGAAGTAGATGTGTATTGAATTCTACATTTCCCACTTCTATGGGTTCCAATTGTTCCATCTGTGTCCAAAAGACCTTGCAGAAGTTCTAGTCGAACTTCTTTAGAATTCATCTTATAATTTTCAGGAACAAATTTCTTATTACTTTTAAGATTAAATAAACCATATTTAATAAGACTATTTTTAAGTTCCGAATTACCATTGAACTTAACTCTATAATCACATTTACCTTTAAATACAAATTCATTATTATCAGGTAGTCTTTTTTTACATTCTTCTAACAATTCCAAATCAATAGTAGAAATAGTAACAGTATTCCGAAGACAGCCATCTCCCAATAAACATCCCAATAAATAAGGATCAACAGAAACGTTTCTTGGCTCAAATTCAACAGGATTTGAAACATACATCATTCTATGAATTTTTTGATTATGTTTATTCAAAACAGTTTCTCTAATTTGATCCGTGGTTTTAATCGTAAACCCTTTATTGTGACGTTTTTCATTAAGAGTCATAGTAGGCCACAAATGATCCCCAGAGCAAACAACTTCTGTCCCGTCTGTAAGTATGACTCTATAAGTTTTAAGAATACCTTGTGGATAAACACCCAAAACTTTAGTTGGCTGTCCATTGCTTCCAAAAACTAAATCACCAACTTTAATTTCTCCCATAGATTTTTTTCCATAAGGTGTTGGTATAATTGAATTTACAGAAAGGCTGCGTCCTCTCATGTATGCTAGTGGAGCAATTTCAAGAGCATTGTCAATTATTTCTCTTTGAGCATTGTCTTTACCAACACATCTCTCAATACAATCAAACATTGGCATAATGTAAGGGTTTAACTTTTCTTCAAAAGTTCCTGGAAGAAATCCTAAATTTTCTCCAGCTTCGACCACAGGTCTAGTTAAAATTATTTTCTTTTTTCTTTTAGCTAAAACCTCGTTTATAGCAAAAGCAATAGCAAGGTGGCTATTATGAGTAACAATGAAATTATCAGTTAAATAAAGATGATCTGGGTTATCGACAGTTATACACTGCATTTCTGTATTCCCTAATCTTTCAACTCGATCTACATATATTTTTGGCAAATATTTAGAACGCAAAACTCTAATGTCTTTTTTTCTTTTTAAAAAGAAAATTTCTATATCATTTGGAAGATTTAAAGAACAACGATAGCTAACACGATGTCTAGTTCCATCTTCTTTTAAAGACCCTTCTTTAACTCGAATTCTTGTAGTGCCACCCAAAGAATAAACTAGTTGACAGAAATCTTCTGCTAATTTAAAAGAAGTGGTAGAATAAGAAACATTTCCGTTTTTCTTGCCCACTGTGCCGTCTCCATCCATAAGACCTTGCAAAAGAGCAATTCTTTGATCGACAGAACCATATTTATATTCTTCCGGGATGAATTTTTCGTAAGAATATTTTCCCCAAATGCCAAGTTTTTTTGCAGCTTCTTTATACTTATTTGGTTTTCCACTACGCTTTTCTTTCACTATTCTGTGATCTATATTAGATTTAGTTTTACAAACATAACCTTCATCTAATTCTTTTGAAACTCTTCCATATATTTCAGACTCTATTGCAGAAAAGCATACGTTAGAACCTGTTAAACAACCTTCTGCTAATAAAATTCCCATGATATAAGGAGGAATTTCATATTCCTTTCTATCAAAATTAACAGGCTTGCAGCAATTAATTGACAATTCTCTTTTCCCATCTTTTCTCAAACAGTTTTTTTCTAAATATTTAGTATCAACTGTTCTAGTCCAACCGTTATCACAATGTTTAACGCTCCAAAGATGTTCTTCGCAGCAATCAACATGAGTTCCATTTGAAAAATGAACTCGACATATTTGCTTTTGTCCTTGTGGATAAATTGCTGTTACTTTAGAGAAATTGCCAGAATGGTCAGCAATCTCTTGCCCTATTTTAACATCTCGCATTTTGATGAAACCATCACGAGTGTATAATTTAGAATCTAATGTTAATGCTTTACCAACTCCAGCAGGACCAAGCAAAAACAAGACATCATGTTGTTGAAACGATCCATAAGCTAATTTTTGAGCTTGATTTTTAAAATCTAAATAAAATTGTTTTTGATTATTTGGATTTGAATTTATTGGAGATTGTCTTGTTCTTGATGTTCCTTGTTTTGTACTAGGCTTAGAAGGCTTAGTTTGTTTATTTTTTTGTATTCTTTGAGGTCTTTGTCTCGACATATACATTCCTTTTAAAACACTAAGTTTGAAAGTTCCAAGTCAGAAAGTTCTGGGAACTTATTTTTCAATGCAGACTTCCTTTGTAAAGAATTTAAATTTCTAGATAACAATAGATCATTGAATTCTTTAGGAGAACCAGAGAATGAAGTTTTTTGCACGATAGGCTTGAATTTTTGACTTCTTTCAGAAGAAATTTGCAACCTTTCCGCATTCTTTTGAATTGCAGATAAAATTGTGTTCTCTGGCTTTCTTCCCATTTTGTCAGCCCACATAAGAATCAACAAAAGTTTAATTTCTTTGCTATTCTTAATTACTCCATTTTCAAAATTGGATTTTATGAAACCAGAAGGAAATCCATCTTTGTTTACAAAATCCATATGTCTTTCGATCAAAAAATTGATTATTTGAGAGTTTTTTTGGTAAAATTCTACAACTTCTTGAGGAGCAAAATTTTGTATTTTATTTAATTGTGGCAAATAGTGTTCTGGGTCTTGATGTCCAATTGCTTGAATTTTTCCAGTATCTTTGTTTACAGTCGTTGCAGAAGCCTTGCCAATATCATGAAGCCACGCTGACATAACCAAAATTTGCATTTCTTCTTCAGAGACAGAAAAATCTAAGTTTTCTAAAATTTTAGAAAATGGTTCAATGAATTTTAATTTATTTAATTCTTGAATGGCTTTAGGAATAGCTTTTCTCACTAATTGAGTGTGTATGAGTGCCGATCCTTCGGGATGGTGGATTGGGTCTTGAGGAACATCTTTCAGCAGATTGCTATAATGATGAGCAAGTTCTTTCCTGTTTTCATTGATTTTAAACCAATTTTTAAATCTCATATATTTATCTATAATAACAAATTGTAAAAAAAATATAAAATGAATAAATAATTCATGACAAACTTTAAAACATTTATTGAATCCAAAGAAAAAGAAGATGTTTCTAAAATAATAGCAAAACTTCCAAAAAATCATCAAAAATTGCTCAATGGATACAAATTTAAATATACCGGGGGAAACACCCTTCATGGGGATAACGAACATATAGGTTATATACACAAAGATAACATTGTAGTAGCTGCTCCTTGGCATTATAGCAGATCATTTACAACATTACATGAAATTGCTCATCTTGTATACGAAAAGCTGTTTACGGAAGAATTAAAGAAAGAATGGTCAGATTTATTCAAAAATACAATTAAATCACAAATTGAAAAAAATCCCAATAGTAAAGATTCTTTAAAACAAAATGCAGAGGAAATTTTTTGTATGGCTTATGCAGCAACTTACGCCAAACATCCTCCAAGCACTTATTTGAATGAAAAATGGCAGGATTTTGTTAAATATCTTCCTTAAATCCCCAACCGCAATAATCACGCTCTTCAACTTTAACTACGATGTGACCAAATCCTTGAGCCATGCTTATTGCTTCACGTTTTGCATTTTCCAAACTATCCGATAGTATATCATATTCAGAAATTCGCACCACACCTTTCTCGATCTCCATTTGATATCTTTTCATGTCCTCGTCTGAAAGTTTTAAATAGTTTATTTTTCCATCTTCTAAAACCATTTTTTTTAAGCCATCAGTCGTGGTCATTTTATAATGAACAAACAAATTGTATTCATTTGGTTTAGGTTCACGATAATTCAAAAATCTATCAAAACCTTCAACCTCAATCGGTAAAGCACTTCCTTTACAATTAAAACATATTTCTTCAACAATCTTTTTTTCTCCGCCACAAATTTTACAAAAATTCATTATCTTCCTTAAATTATTTTTTCTTTTGAAAAGAATCCAACAACAGAGCAACGAGCATGATCGCCAGCAGATTGATCTACTCTGTTAATTGCATGCCAAACTTTACCGCTTGTGAAAATCATTCTATTTGGTTTTGGAGTAAAATACATTCCCATACCATAATGATTCAGCAATGGGTCGATAAACTCTCTTGTAATATTGTCAGGAGCTATATTGCTTTCTTGAATCTCTTGAGCAGAAGGAGTTTTTGCAATAAACAATTCTCCTCCCCAATTTGCACCCCATTCTGGGTGTGTGTAATAAATACAAGCTCCTGTATATCCATAATCATCATGCCATGAAATTTTAGTACCTGCTGGGTAGATGTATGGAGTCAAAAAGAACTCTTTCCAATCCTCATCTTCTTTGCCTACTATTTCTTCAAAATGTTGCTTTGCTAAAGCAATTGCAGATTGGTGTAAAACATCCATAGGATTGTTAAACGGAGCTTGAGAATGATAACTAGGCGGACCAGCCAAAACTTGCCCATCAGTTATTCTCCAAACTTTTTGCCATCCAGTCATAGATCGATATGCATAATCAGAACTATTGAAATACTTCCAAAACAGATCAAATTGTTCTTTTGGAAGGACATCATCAATAACGGCATAATAACTGTCTTTTGCTACAAGTTTCATTTTTTTCCAATCTTTAAATTGCAGAAGAACGAACGTCGGTCATTAGTTTAGGGAGAATCGCTCTTGCTTGTTCTGTCATTCGTTCCCATTCGCTGATATTCAAACTAAATATCTGGTAATGGTGAACTATTTGGTTTTTCATAATTTGAGGTTTGTGACCTCTCATTTGAGCTTTCATGGTAAGAACAAATGAAGGACCAATTTGAGGAAGTTGTTCAGGCCAAGGTCCAATATCATCCCAAGCCTCTCGTGTCATCAAGAGAACATACTCTTGTAAAAAGTCTATTCTTTGATTTCCCATCATATACGTCTTTGTGTCGATGCCAACTAACCCAGATTGTTGAGCTTCAGAGACATTAATCAAAAGATCAATCCAACCTGGGTTTGTAACAACTATATCGCAATGGAGAAATATAAAATATTTAGAATTCTTATCGGCTGCTTGAACTCCTTTGTTGCATGCAGCAGACCAATAGATATTCTTTTCGTTTCTAACTACTTTAACTTCTCCTTCAATGTCATTCAAAAATTCTTGAGATTCTTTGCCGCTACCATTATCAACAACAATAATTTCATAATTGTTGTTGAAAGAAGTAACGGCAATAGATTGTAAACAAATATTCAAATATTCAGGTCTGTCTTTGTGAACTATTATAATTGAAACATGCTCGTCAGAATTTTCATGCAACTTAACTTTTAGGTCAGGAGCATTTCCTTCTAATGGGTTGTAAATATCGCTATTATCGTGTGGTGTAATTGACATATTAATTCCTCTTAATTATTCTTCATCATCTACTTCAATCTCAAAAATTCCTCTTTCACATACACAGGAAACAGGACCACTTGGAGTATCGATATTTTCTGTGTATCTTGCAGACAATTGTTTTACATATTCATCTGCTTTGCTTGCTGTCTTAAAAGTCTTTTCTACTTTTATAACAACAAACTCCCCATCAACCTGTCTTGCTACGCTAATTATAGAAAATAGTTTCATTTTTTACCTTTATAATCCTGTTGATCCAAATCCGCCTTCTCCTCTTTCTGTTTCATCTAATTGATCTACTTTTTCCCAATCAAATTTAAAAACAGGTTTTAAAGAAAGTTGTGCAATTCTCTCTCCGTGATTTAAAACTATAATTTCTTTGCCAAGATTCATGACAACAGCACGCATTCTGCCTCTGTAGTCTTCATCTATTGTTCCTAAAGCAATATGAACTCCTCTTTGAGAAAGTCCACTTCTTGGTTTAATTTCAGCTTGCCAACCTTCTGGCAAAGCCATGCTAAATCCTAAATCGATAGTAACAATTCTATTAGACAAAATAGTAACTTTGCCCTCTGGAATATTTGCCACTAAATCGGCTGCTGCTGCTTTTTCTGTCTTATAGCTAGGAATAAACTCATCTGAGTCGGCTAAAATTTTTACTTTTTGAAGAACTGGATTAAAATCCTCCTGTTGGGTCTTCTTCATCTGGCATTTTTTGCGGCAGACTTTCGGTTCCTTCTGTGGTTCTGGGGGTTGTATCGTCGAATTGGTGGTCGTGGATTGATCTTGCATCTTTTGGTTCCTTTTTTAAATTGTTTTTATTTTCTTCTTTTAATACAGCTTGAGCTTTTGCTAAATTTAAATTATAATTTTTTTGCCATCTTGCCAATGCTTGATGAGGATAAGCAGAAGCACTTTTCTTCAATTGCTCTCTCAACCTCTCACTTGAGGTCTGAGAATCTATCCAAAGAAACAATTTCTTTAAATTTAGAGGTCGAAGATTGTCAAGTCTTTGAGAACCTTCCTTTGATATCATTTTAAACTTAAAATCAAATTTTTCAACCATTTTTTAAAGTCCTTCTGGCATATTTTGAACAAATGCTTCTTTGTATTTTCCTGATTGTACTTTTTTAATCTTTTCCATCATGTCTTGAGAAAGATTTGGTGGATTAACCACTCCTGGTCTAAGGAACTTCAATATCTCTTGTTCTAAATCTTCAATGTCATAAGACCCTTCTTGTAATGTCTTTATGTCATTAAAAACAATTTTATCTTGAGAATAATTAACTCCAACAGAAATCACAATTTGTTCTCCATCGTGATTTCTAAAATTAATAGACATGGGAACAACAGGATCGGCAGAGAATATTTTATATTTACTTTCCATAAAGTAATAGAGTGAAAAACAATATAAAAACAATACATAAAAATATGGATAATTTCAAAAAATACATAGAAATCCAAAAACACATAGAAGAAAATAAATCTATTTGTATAGAAGATTTCGCTTGGGCAAAAGAAATTTCTAAACAAATACCAAATTTGAACTTAGACATACCTTCTTTAACAAAAAAATCAAAAATTATTTTTATTGATAAAAGTAAAAATCCAATTTATATACGGTTAAAAGATGGGTCTAAACTCTATTTCACAATAGACCAATATAGAAGAATAAATGGAAGCCCAGAAATAGGCAAAGAAATGGAATACAAACTACAAAGGTTGCCTCAAGATAAATCAGAAAATACATCTCAGATCATGAGTTGTAAAATTATTTAGTTAAATCTATCTTGTCTGGGTCAAAGCCTGGTCCGTATGGAGATGGAGAATAATCTTTTTGTAATTTCTGTATGACTTTATCAGCCACTTTATCTACTAAAACATTAGTTCCAATGCCAACAACAAAAATAAAAATTCCTAATCCCAATACAATCCAAACAAGTTTTTCACTATTTTTGTCCATCTTTTTCCTCTTCTTGCCACTTTTTTATTTTTTCGCTTAAATATTTTTTTTCAAAATCAGAAACCTTTAACAAAGCGTCCCGATACTCTTCTGAAAGTTCAGAAGGCGTGTCTAATTGTAAAACTACTATAAAATCTCCTCTTTTTTTATCAAAAGAAAACAATCCTTTTCCTTTAAATATAAATTTAGTCTCAGATTGAGAAAATTTAGGTATAGTTATATTAAAATTTTCATCAATTCCTTTTACGCAAACTTCATCTCCAAAAATTAATTGAGTATAAGAAACTGGTAATCTTATAATAATATCTTGATTTTTTAAAGTAAATCTTGAATCTTCTTTTAAATTTATAAAAACTACAATATCTCCTCGTTCTCCATTAGGTCGAATTGAGCTTTCTCCTTGTCCTTCTAATCTGATTATTTGACCGTTATGCACCCAAGGAGGAATTTTAATTTCCACAACTTGCTCTATCTCTCCAGAAAAAGTAGTACCATTACAAACATCACATTTAATGATTCCATATTTACCACTTCCTCCACAGCTTTTGCAAATATGGAATGGTTCGTTAGGCATATCAAATGTTTTTAACTTGCCAGCACCAGAACAAGCATTGCAAATTTTAAAATCTAATAAACCTTCGCCACGACAAGCCACACAAGGAACTCTTTTTTTTACTTTTAAATATTTAACACAACCAGAATAAACTTCTTTTAAAGATATTTCTAACTTTATTTTTAAACTACTTCCTCTAAATTTAGATTGTCCAAAATATTCTTCAAAAACATAATCATCACAGTTAAAATTAGAAAAATCTTTTTCAGTCTTATTTTGCTTTTGTTTTTTAGAAAAAGTGTGACGATTTTTTCTATCGTAATTAAATTTTTTATGAGGATTTTTTAAAATTTCATAAGCATTTTGGACTTCTTTAAAGCGAAAAGCAGCATTAGCATCACCTTGATTTAAATCAGGATGATGCTTTTTTGCTGCTTTTCTATACGCTTGTTTTATCGCTGTTTCGTCAGCATCTCTATCAATCCCTAATATTTCATAAGGATCATTCATTTACTTTTCTTCTTCAAGAACGCATTTTACACTAGATGGTTCAAGTAAAAATCTTTTTCTATGGTTGTTGTCAAAGTTAGGAGTCATGATCCCAATTCCAGAGATCATCACTCTATCTCCCTTCCCAAAGCCCCAATCCTCAGCTTTAAATGAAGGACCAACATCAATAATATAACCCTGTTCTGGGGTCTTGGTTGGTCCTTCATCTCCAGCAATAGTAATGTCTGTGTTTGCAAGTTCTTGTTGAGTAAGCAACTCTATATAAACTTGACTTGCTACTGGCTTAACTCCAGTGATTTTTGGACTTCTGTTGTGTTTGACTCCTTCGGGCAACAGGAGTCCTCCGCCGATGTCCAAACTTGATGTCTTTTTCATTTTTTTCCTTTTTTAATACGATGTAGTCGTTGAAATCGAAGTTGATGTGGATGTCATTGCCGACATCGCTCTTAAGTAAGATGATGAGGCTACAATTCCATTATAGAAATTATCATTTTTATTTAAAGATAATTTTTCTTTTTCTTTCTCTTTTTTCTCATAAATTTCATCTATGATTTTAAAACAATAAGAATCTTTTAAATCTAAGTATCCATTACAAGACTCTTCATATATTTTTTTAGCTAAATCAAGTAGCTCTTCTTTAGAAAATTCCAATTCAATTCTCCAATTTTTTAACATTAAAATAACTTAAAAAATAACATTTGCCATCTTTATCTCCAACTATGATAGATGGCAAATATTCTTTTTTAACTAAAATTAAATCTAAAGATTTTTCGGCATCTTCTTTGTTTTCAAAACAATAAGAAATTCCATTGTTTGAAAAAGAATATAAACCATTTTCATCTTTTTCCAAGGATATACTTGGAATAATTATTCCAAAATGATCGAAAATTGGTTTATATGATGCTTCTGGGAACTTTTCTAGAACTGCTATGCTGTCTTTTGTTTCTGTTGATGCTAAATCCATAAATTCATGCAAAGGATAAATTCTAGGTTGGTAACAACAATTCTCCATCTTCTTTGAAGAAAAAATATGATTTTTTGTTAATTTACTTAAACAAAAATCATATTCGATAGAATCTTCATTCCCAAAATTAAATCCTTCAAATAAATTTCTATTTACAGTTATTTCAGATTCTATTCTAATATTTCCGAAATTATTCACTTTTTCTTGACTGCTAAAATTAAATCCTAAAGATTTAGCTAAAATTACAGCAGCATTTGTCATAGTAATTCTATTGAATCCAAAATGATTATCTTTAATTATTTCTTTAAAAGATTCTATACTTTTGTTTATTTCTTCATATAAAAAGCTACAGCCTAATTCTTTATATTTTGCTGCTTTCTTTTCTGCTATCCTTAAATCTTCTAAATAAGAATTATCAAATCTTAAAAACTTAGTAAAAGAATTTGGTTGCAATTGCCAAAAATAATCACCTTTGCTGTACAAACTTTGCAAATCTATATTTTGCATTCTTTTTGTTTGACGAACTTCCATTCTACTATCAGAATCTTTCAACATTCTAAGATACAGTTTAGAAGGAGATTCTATTTTTCTAACCAAAGATTTAGGAAACAAATCTTTGATATAATCTTTACTCAATAAAGGCAGAATTTTATTTAAATTATTTTTTTTAGCTAACTTAGCCAAATTAATTAATTCTATAAAATTTTTTGATAATGTTTCATCATCCGATAAAATCCCATCAAAAATAATGTCAATCTCTGGGTGGGATAAATCGATCTTATCAATAAAATCTTTTAAGTCTAAGCCAAACTTGCCAAATCCCAATTCAAAAGCATCAGGATCACAATCGCAAATTTCTTTAAAAATTGAAGGAATTTTTATTTTTTTAGGAGAAGCATTTTGATTTATTCTTTGATAAAATTCAAAGTTTATTTTTTGTATTTGAGATTGTTCAATCATTTTTACTTCGGATTCAAAGAACATATGATTCGGTTGCCTTCCATTTTTGGAAATTTATCTACAATTCCAAAATCTTCTAATCCCTTGATTATTTTTTGCATAAGTTCAAATCCTTTATCTTTATGACACAATTCTCTTTGTCCTCTAAATGTTAAATTGAATTGAACCTTATCACCTTCTTCTAAAAACTTTTTAGCTTGATTTATTTTAGTTTCAGTGTCATGTTCTGCAATCGCAGGTCTGAGTCTAATCTCTTTTAATTGAACAACAGACTCTCTCTGTTTTTTTGCAACATCTTTTTTCTTTAATTTTTGTTCATATTTAAATCTGCTGTAATCCATTATCCTGCAAACAGGAGGTCTGGAGTCAGGCACCATCTCTACTAAATCTAAACCATCATTCAAAGCAAGATTTCTTGCTGTGTCTGTATCCATGATGCCTAATTGCACATCTCCCTTAGCAACTCTAACTGTCGGGACTTTTATTTGCCAATTAATCCTGTGCCTTTCCTCGTCAGGATTTCTTTGGAATTTGTTTCCTTTGTAATTTGGATTAAAAGTCATTATTCTCTAGTCAACTCTCTCTTTTTATAAACAAGGAATTTTAAAGATGCTTTTTTAGTTTAGCATTTTTTAAAGTTAAGTCAATACGCTTTTTTTAGAAAATTTAAATTTCAGTCAAAGGACTATCCAAAATTTGGATTAAAAACCCTTCAGCATCCATCGGGAATCTTCGAACCCAATCTACTCCTGTTGGCTTGTCACAATTAAAATCCAAATTAGATGGAATAAAACTAATTGAACTGATAAATTCTTCGCTGTAGCTAGAAGATTGGACACTTTCTTCTTCTACCATTTTCAACAATTTAAACTCTAAGTAATAGCAACCTGGAAGACAAGTGTCCGCTGCATTCCATTCGTAAACAAAAAAACTTTCTCCCAATACATCTTCTGTTGTTGTTCCATCAATTTCCAAAACATCATGATATATCATTTCTGTTACGGCTGTATTCCCGATGAATTTCATTATTTTGAATGAAGTTCCTTTTTTCCATTTTTGAGCCATAGTTCCGTGATAAGCTCTTTGAACCTGAACCAAATGATTTTGTTCGTCAAAAGAAGTGACTAGCATTTTTTCTGGGACTCTGGCTCTGTCCATTACTATTATGTCACCAACCATTATTTGAGAAAAGCCAATATTATCTGCTAACTGGAAATAAGTATCTTCTGGTGATATTTCTTTTTTCAATTTAGCTTTAGCCCACATAGAAGCCTCTAGGACTAATCCCGTCAAATCCATTGGTCCATCGCAATCTTCCATTAACACTTTGAAGCTAGGCTTTGTGTCATGTCTTTTTATAATGAAGTCTGGGCATACTCCAGGGATACATCCGTCTTCTTGAGGACAGCCTTGAACATTATTTTTAGAACAACCAAAACTACAACTCATAATTAATCCTTTTTTATTATTTAGTGTTTAAACCTTCAATTAGGATCAATCATTTGAATATATTCCATTTTGTAAAATTCTTCAGGGTGACTATCTTTTATTTTTTTCAATTCTTTCTTTTGAGAAGCGTCTAATTGTTTTAATATAACCTTTTCATTAACTGGAATTTTAGTTTTCCAATCTAAGCCTTTTATTTTTTGGTCAAATGAATAAGGAAGATATCCAAGATGAACAAAAGAAGCACATTCTACATTGTAACAATCTAAAAAAGAATTATAAACATATCCTCCTATCGGAACTCCTTTTTTGCAATAAATTTTTTGAATAATGTTTCTAGATCGATCTTTGGCGACAGCAGCTACAATTAAATAAGTTCTTTCCAAAGAGGGAACTATTTCTATATCATCTTTTATTTCTTGAAATATTTTTTCTCTTGTTTGCATAACATATTAAAAAAGTGTCAGATATACAAAAAATATCTTTAAAAAGTTAAATACCAAATTAAAATTGTCTGAAATAGGGCGATAGACAAAATTATTGAATAAGCATGCTTTTTGCTAAAAAAATAAGTAGCAGTCAATATGCCAAGAACAAAAATGGTGCAAAACATTTTTATTCCAATAAATTTAGAAACATTCCAGTCATCATATTCCATAATAGCTCTAGCTATCGGATTTTGTTCACTCTCTTTAATCACATCTTCTAATCTTATTGTCAAATAAACATCAAAAGAACTTACAAAGGCAATCCAAATCCAAAGAAAACAAAACAATAAACTAAACCTGTTTACCTTTTGTTTCTTTTTGTGGCAATCGCACTTTGGATTTGGCTCCATCTTTTTCAACCTCTTGTTCTTTTTCAGGAATAGATTCATCCTTTTTATCTATCAATTTTTCATCTTTTTTAGCAGCTACTGTTTCTAAGTCTTTTTTAGAATATTTGTCTTTAATTCGATCTAACTTGTTATTGACACTCTTTTTAGCTTTTTCTAAGTCCTCTAAATCTTTAGACAATCCCTCAATAGATTTTAACCATTTGTCAATATTTTGATCTATAACTAAAGTTTTAGACTTCGATTCTTCTATTTTTTTTCTTTTTTTCTTTTTTGATCTCTTTTTTTTAGGTTCATCTGTTTGAAAAACTATATCTTTCATTTTTTCAATTGTGGCTGGGGAAGGGGTTGAACGAGACATAAAATCTGCTCTAGGTGGATAAAGACCAAGCAACCAACCATCTCGCTGTCTGGTAGA
>RXKI01000004.1:0-7565 GCA_003962895.1 Neisseriaceae bacterium | reverse complement strand
ACTTAATAAAGACATAAAATATTTATGTATAAAAACAAAAAAACCCAGAGGATTAGTCTGGGTTTTTTTGAAAAGACTACAATTAATTAGTTTGAATCTGATTTTCTAAATCTAGACAAAACTTCAGCAGCTTGCAACTTGCGTTCTTCTTCAGTTTCTTCATCTTCATCTGCAAAAGATAAGTCTTTAGCAGCAAGAACAGTTCCCTTATTGCTGTTGATTTTATCCAAAATGTTATTTCTAATCTCAGAAAGATCAGAAATATTAATGGAATTCTTCATAGCAGCAGTAGCTTCTGCAAGTGCTTTTTCTGCTTCTGATTGAGAAAGCTGCATTCCGAGTTGCTCACAATCTTTTCTCAAAGAAACAATTTTTTCTTCAAATTTCTTCATAAAAGAAAGATTCTCATCATAGCTCTTCTGAGCAACTTCTAACTGAGCAGAATTTTCTGAGATGTATGCCTCAACTCTTTGAAGCTCTAATGCAAGCGTGGTAGCTTTAGACTCATTATTTGAAGCAAGAGCCTTCTCGATTCTAGAAGAAAGTCTTTCTTTATCCTTAAAATCTTCTTCAAGCTGAGATTGAAGAGAAACCAATTGCTTGGCAGCAGTATTTACAACTTGCTGTGCCATCTTAGCCTTTTCAGCATTACTGGCAATTTGAGAACGATACTCAGCCAAAGGATCAACCTTACTAATCTCTTCTGCGGCTGTGTCCATTTTGGCTCCCAATAGTCGAAGAAATGCTTTAAACATTCTTTTTCCAGGTCCAGAGAAAGACACGATTGCAAACACGGCGACTGCGGCAAACAAAAAGTTACTCATTTTTTTTCCTTTTTAAAATGCGGTGATTCTTTCAGCGGGAACAGAAGTTCCTCGCCAAATAGTGAACATTCCTGTTTCTTTGTTCATTTCGACAAAAACAAACTCTTCAACTTCTACAGAATCAATTTGTGTAATTCTGGAATAATCCCAATATTCCACTGAATCTACAGAACTGCCTTCTTTTGTTTTAACTGCTATTTTGCTTTTATAAGATACTTTTACATCATTAATTCTCCAGAATTTTTCATGGATATCATTTGATTCATCATTGTCGTTCAAATCATCGTGCATCTCAAATTCTTCAGAATTTTTGACTAGATCGTGAAAACCCTCATCGTATTCCAAAGAATCATGAATTTTAAGAATAATTGCCACATCATTATCACGAGAATCTTTAAAAAGCCTTAATCTAAAATCATCAGAATTGTTTTGGGATAAAACATAATCTGTGAACTTTAATTTCCCGACTTGATTTTCTCTTATTTCTTTAATTTCAAATCTTAAATCAACAGTATCAATTGTATCTATTTTGAAAAAATCGCCGATTTTTACACCTTTATCAGTTTCTTCAGAAGCAGGAGTTTTTGTCTGCATTGAAGGATTGAAAAAGTTATTTAACTTTTTCAGAATGATTTCATAAAGTTTCATTTTTTATCCTAATTAAATTCTTTGAAAAACAAAAACCAAACAAAAACACAGAAGAAAAACATGCCCATAACATAAAGTCCAACATAACTCTGTTCGTCTTGCTGTCTTTGCGTAGTAGACTGAAAAACCTCTGGCGTTGTTGTACTAGCCTCTACAAATTCCTTATTATACATAATATCAGGATTGTCTTTTAACTTTTCAGGAACATACTCAGGATTAACTGCGACATTATTTCTCTTCAATTCTTCAATTTCTTTTTGAAGTTGTGCATCTTTCGCAAGCATGTCTTTATATCTTTGTTCATCCATTTCCGATTGATGATGATACATCCATGTGGCTCTATCATGACTGTTTAAACTACTGGAAAACAGCCAGCCCCACAAAAAAGGACTAAAACTATCGTTATAGTGAGTGGGAGTTGCTGAATAAGGGGAATAAAAAACTGTAGACCTTTGTTGATAAGTAGAACTTCTCTCTGGGGTTGTGTGTTTTCTAACAATATTAGCCGAAGAAGAGTTTGGATTAAATTCTTTTACTTTTCCAGCAGGAGACGTATAGGAGGGTTTTGGAGCATTAACTTGATTAAATTTAATTTTGCTTTGCTCTGTCTTTGCCGCAGAGGAAAATCCATCAAAAATAGAGCTTCCAGAAGGTTTATAAGAAGGTTTATAACTATCGCTATTTGAATGAATAGGACTTGAAGGAACACTTTTAGAAGAAGAATTAGAATAACTTTTAGAACTAGGCTTTGAAGAATAGCTTTTAGATGAACTAGACGAAGGTTTGAACGAACTAGAAGATGGTTTGCTAGAAGACCTAAATGAACTAGACGAAGGCTTAAACGAGCTAGAAGATGGTCTAAAGGAAGAACTTCTACCGCTAAAGGAGGAAGATCGTCCAGAAGAAAAAGACTTGCCAGAGTAGCTCTTGCCAGCTTCTATTGAACTAGACAAAAGAAGAAAAATTAAAAAAAAGACAATATTTTTTTTCATCCAACAATTCCTCAAGGTTTTACGATATGTTTATTCTACTGCTTTTCGAACAAAAGTAAAACAGACTATGCAAGAACGTCAAATTTGCATCATTGGATCAAAGCTATCCCGAAAGATTTGAAAGTTTTAACTTTCCAGATTCTATTTCAGACAAAAAAGTTAAATCAAAATTATATTTTGCTTGCTTATGTGCAGCTTGAATAGCCAAAAATCTTTCATTTAAGGCTTTTAAGTATTTAGGACGACACCAACGACCAGTATGGTCTATAAAATTTTTATAATTTTTAAAAACCAAAATATATTTTAAAAAAGCTAGTTGAATATCAGTTTTGAAATACTTCAAAAGATACCTCTTATCTTTTGGAATTTGATATCTTTCGAAATCTCCAGAAATTATCTTCAAATCACAATCACAAGGCAACTTTAATTCCCTCTACATATTTTAAATAAAGAAGCATAAGACCTCCAGCAAATTGTCTAGGAATGCAAGAAATAGATAGCATTTTTAAAACCCCAACAACGATTCGAATGTCACAAGAAACTTCTAGTCTTCCTATTTTCTTTTGTTCATCTAACAAAAGAGGTTTTAACGCCACATATGCAATATCTACTGCGTCTTCTATGTTATAGTTAAGAACCGCTGAAACATTTGTACTAGAGAACAATTCTTCTTGGGGAATTGTTCCTCCCAAAAAATATTCTTTATCTTCAAAAAAATGCTTAATATACTTAATGGCAATATTTTTAGCATTTTCTTGAAAATCTTTAGAAAATTCAGCAACCCCATTTTCATTCAAATCTTGATCTGAAAAATCAATTTCTTCATCTTCTTCAAGATGAAAATCTTCAATTCTACTTTTCATTTTTGCTGAGGCTGGCATTGTTTTCTCCTGTTCCAAAACTCGAACTTTGGATTATACTCCAGAGTCTTTGCTTTTTAAAATCAAGATGAAAATAATAAATACATAGGAGGAATAAAAAATGAAATGGATTTTTATATTTTCTGCGATTCTTTTTTCTGGCTGTGCTAATTTCAATCCAAGAATGAATCCTAGAATAAACAACAAAGATGGACAAATAGAAGAAATAAAAAACAATCAAAATGGAGTCATAGCCGAAATAGGCAAGCTAAGACAAGACGCTGAAATTCAAAATAGCAAATTAGATGAAGTTCAAAACGGACTTCTCAACTTAAATGCTTCTGTATCTAGAAATGAAAACTCTGGAGTGCAGATATTGCAAGGAGATGGAGCGTTGATATTAGTGTTTTCTCTTGCTGTTATAGCTATGATTCTTTATTGGTACAGAGAAAGAGCAATAACTGGAGAGAAAACACTCTCTATAATTTCAAAAGAAATCGCAAGATTTAATCATCCAAATTTAAACGAGAATATATTAAAAGCAGCAATGCAAGAAAAACAAGAAGTTTATGTTTTGAGTTTATTGAAAAAAGAAAAAGGAAAAATAGACGAAGGAAGAAAAGAATTTAGAGACTTCTAGTCGCAATCATAGCCTTGCTTTATGTGCTTTAAAACAGGATATCCTTGGCAATTGTCTCCCATAGGAATATTATCTTTTCTAGGATCGTTGCCAAGTTTTGTTGTCAATTGCACAAAAGTAGCTAAATCTTTATCTAATTGTTTTCCTTCTGCCATGAGTTTTTGACAATAAAATTTAGTATAATCATCTGCATCTTGTTTTAAGTACCTACACTTTTCATAAGTTTTGCATTTCAACAAACAAACATTTTCTAAATGTTTTTCACTCAACATAAATTTCAATTTCCTTTCCTAATTTTGAAATAAATTTGCCATTTTGTAAATCAATAAGCTGTGCAAAAACCACAGCTTCAACACCCTTTTTTGTCTCTGAAAAATTCTCTAGAGAGATAGAGGGAAAGACTGACATCTTCCGCCCATAAACTTTTATTTCAAAATGTCTTTCCATTTCAAATCTTCTTAGTTTGTTTTTATTTTTAAAATTTAAACAACTTTCTATTGATTTGTATTTTTCTCCAACGCCTTCATAGCTGCAATTCAAATAACATTCAAATATATTTTTATTCTTAAACACAAAAAAATTCAAAGGAATTCCTACCTGAGAAGCTGCCAATCCTAGAATATTATTCTCGATACAAATTTTTTCCATTTTATTGGAATATTTGTATATTTCAAATAAACTTTCGTTAACAACATCATTGGATTTAGGGATTTCTTCAACAATAGAAAGTTGTTTTTTCAATTTCTAATTCTCATCAGATTCAGATTGTAGCAAGATATTTACAATCCCATCAAATCTAACTTGCAACCATGATCGCAACTGATCTTTGTTTGTTTTAAGTTGCTTAGGGATTTTAAGAATAACAGTGTCATGTAGATTTTCATCATTACCATCTGGTCCAAGATGTTTGTCTACAACATCTCTAATCAATTTAGAAACCGATATATTTCTTTGCTTCGCTACTTTTTTAAGTCTTTCTTGAAAATCTAAATCTACAGCCAAGCTCATATTTTTAATAGCCATATTTTTCCTTACTGTTCTTCAACAACTCTTCTTCTAGGGAAGTTTTCTCTCATTTTTTCTTTTAAAATATTCTGACGAGATTCTTTCTTCTTCCTACGGCGTTTTTCACCTGGACTTTCATAAAATTCTCTCTTCTTGCATTCATGAATAATTCCAGCGTCAGCAACAGCTTTGTGAAAAGCTGAAACCATTTTTTTAAACGCATATTCTCGGTCTTGATAAGATGCGTTTGGGTGCAAATCTCTTAAGTAAACTTTAGGCATTTTTCTTTCTTTCTTTTTTTTAGTCTCTAAACTTTAGGGACTTTTAAAAACCTTTTTCCAATTTTTTTCAAGTCTGCTTCCCTTACTAGATTTTTGTAAGAAATTGGCTCCAAAGTTTCCCCTGTTGAAGGCCAATTGTCTCTATCTAATAGAGGGATGAAATCGTTTAATTTATACAATATTGATTTAAAAATATCTAATTTCCAATTTTCTGCTTTGCCGTCAGAAACAATAGTAGAAAAAGTATAAATATACTCTTTCGGAATGTCCTTCCCACAAAGATCATCGATTTCATATTCTTTTTGAGAATGGAATCGAATTCTTTCGTCTACGCAAAGAAAAGGACATCTTGCCATAATGGCTAATCTAGAAATTCCATTAAATATATCTAAAACACAACCAGTAGCTCTCATAGCAGTTAAAGCTCTACTAACATCTTTTTCTCCTAAAAATATACATCTATCTATGAAATCTTGAGAAATATCATAAGAAAGTGCATTTTGCCAAATCACAGGAACAAAATTGTTTTGCAACAAAAATTCAACAAGCTCTATCCAAAAATCTTTATTTATTTTAATATTTTGACTTCTACCCATAAACCATTGTTTTGCAAACAAAGAAGGATGAATGAAAACTTTATATCCAGCTTTTGTAGCTAATTCTCTATTGAATTCTTTTCCTAAAATTGCAGAAGACGGAACAAATGGAAGAAATCTTTTTTGATTTTTAAATCTTTCAAAGAACCCATTTGTAAAACCATTTTTATAATATGGTTCTATATCTCTATAATCCACTACATCTCGGAAAAATTCATTAAGATTTCTTAAAAAAATTGTATTTAATTCAGATTTGTTTCTAAACTCTTCCGATGACTCATAGAAGTTCTTAATCTGAGACTCATCACTAATAGACCAATACTCATCTGCATAGGGGAATAGTCCTTGAAAACCTGGCCAAGATAGAATAATAAAATATTTACTTCCTTTTTGTTCCATCTTGTAATGATGAATCAAAAGCATTGAAAGTATGCAAACACTTCTTAAATCACCCCAAAAAGGAAAAACTATAATATCATTGAAATCAGTAGGAACTTTATTCTCTTGATATCTCTCTCTAGAAAATCCATTTCTTTCTACAACTCTATTTAAAAAATTAGATACAGTTTCAGCCATTTGTCAATCCCTTCCAAAACAGCTTTTGCTCTTGTAGCATATGCTTAATTAAATCTTCTTGATCTACCATCCCTACAACTTCTTCCCAATTCCCAGCTTCCATTTCATCAATAGAAGAATCTACCAAATTCAAAGCATCTTCTTGATTTTCTAAAACATTAAAATAATTAGATAAAACCAATTTCTTTTTATCTTCATCTGTTGTCAGAGCAATTCGAATTCCTTCTTGCCCATTTCCAACAATTTGATTTGGAGATTCAAATAAAAGCCAAGGAACCTTCATAGCAGAAGCTAATCTGGTGGAGGCTGTCCAGAATTGAACAGTAAATTTTAAATAACTTATAATTGCCAAAACTAACTCTAAATCCCTTGATTCTGGCATTCTGCTAAAATCTAAGATATGAGGAACAGGACAGGGTAAAACGCTTTGTTTTTCTCCAAGCCAGATGGGATTATACCCACGATCCTCAAGTCTTTTGATTAATTTTACATAAAAATCAGACGGCAAATTTCTTCCATAACAAACTCTTCCTCTGGCATAAACGCCTACAGGATTTTCCTTCAAATAAAACTTCGCTTTTTCAAGCATATCTTTTTTTGGACGAGGAATATTAACAGCACACTTTTTACTATTTGGGATATCGTTGAAAATAGATTTTTTTAAATTTTTAGAACCGCATTTGGGACAAACTAAATTTTCTTTAGTTTCTCCCCAAAAATTTTTACAATCTAAACAAGTATTCCCAAGACAAATAGAACCCATATTTTGGCTCTTATAAACAGTGCCAAATTGTTCTAATTTTTTTTCTATATTGCTTAAATTTTTAGAATTGTGAACAAATGCCATTGTGAATTCTCTTAAGAATTGACAACTTTCAGGCAATTCCCAAAATTCATCAACCAAATGACGATATAAATATTCTCTTCCATACCAACCAACGCAAACAACGTATTTCCCAGGATTTTGTTCTATAACTTTAGGAATACAGTACATAGTTCCTATTGTTTCACAACCGAATTCCGTAAAACATGTTATGATTAATATATTTTTTTTATCTTTGGGAACAGGTCTATTGTTAAACTTAAATTTCTTAAATTCAACATCTTTTAAAATATTTTCTTTTTCAAGAGGAGTCCCATCAC
>RXKI01000025.1:28063-30030 GCA_003962895.1 Neisseriaceae bacterium | reverse complement strand
ATCGATCAATTTACTATAATATAGTGTAATTATCTTAATCTACATTTAAGGAAAAGTTATGCCAACTCACTCAAACCGACAAATATTTTTTGCTGAATTAATTGGTACTATGTTTATTTTACTGTTTGGTAATGGTGTGAATGCCATGTTCACTATGTTTGATTTGGGCGGTTATACCAATATTACTTTTGGTTGGGGATTGGGTGTCTTTTTAGGTATTTTGGTTAGTAGTCGAATTAGTGGTGCACATCTAAATCCTGCTGTGACGCTGGCATTAGCTTTAACTAAACGATTTCCGGCAAATAAAATGCCACTATATATTACCGCACAAATGATTGGTGGATTTCTTGGCGCTTTAGTTGTATATATATTTTTCTATGCTAAATTTCAAGAGTTTGACCCAACACTTTCACATACAGCTGGTATTTTTACTACATTTCCAGCACTTGCCAATACTTTTATGCCTGGCTTTATCGCTGAGATAATCGCAACTGCTATACTTATGTTTGGTATTTTAGCAATCGTTGATCATTTCACTCATGAAAAAGTTGCTGCATTAATTCCATTTGCCGTTTCAGCCCTAATTGTTGGTATAGGTATGTCGTTTGGCGCAATGCACGGCTATGCGATGAATCCAGCACGTGATTTTAGCCCACGCTTACTAACAGCTATTTTAGGATTTAAAAACAACGGTCTTACCGATGGCTCATTGATTTGGACAGCCGCAGTGTTTGGCTCATTAATCGGTGCACCAATTGGCGCATTTTTATATGATTTATTAATAGTTCGTAGAGGTTAGACAAATGAAAAAATACATTCTCGCATTAGATCAAGGTACAACAAGTTCTCGCGCAATTTTATTTGATAACCAAGGCAATATCAAAAGCACCAAGCAATTAGAATTTACACAAATATTTCCGAAACCTGGATTGGTTGAACACGATCCGATGGAAATTTGGCTAACTCAATTAACTACAGCAAAACTTGCAATGAGCGCAGTTGCGGCTCAAGCTGATGATATTGCTGCAATTGGGATTACCAATCAACGCGAGACAACAATTGTCTGGAATACCGAAACTGGCGTACCAATTCATAACGCTATTGTTTGGCAAGATCGTCGCACTTCAGACATGATTGATGAACTAAAGAAACAAGGTTACGAAAAAATATTTCGTGAAAAAACTGGTTTAGTTCTTGATGCTTATTTCTCTGGAACTAAATTAAAATGGATTTTAGATAATGTGGCTAATGTACGTAAATTAGCTGAAGAAAATAAACTTGCCTTTGGCACAGTAGATACTTGGCTAACATGGAATTTAACCAATCGCCGTGAACACGTAACTGATGAATCAAACGCTTCACGCACTCTGTTATTTAATATTCACACAGGTTCATGGGATGATGAATTACTAAAAATCTTGGATATACCAAAAAACATGCTACCTAAAGTAGTTCCATCATCTGCTGTAATTGGTGAAGCAAGCTCTGGTTTATTTGGTAAACGCATTCCAATTGCAGGGATTGCTGGAGATCAACAGGCTGCAACTTTCGGTAATCTTTGCCTAAAACCAGGCATGGTAAAAAACACTTATGGAACAGGATGCTTCTTACTTAAAAACACGGGTGAAAAAGCACTTCAATCAAAGAACAATTTACTCACAACAACAGGCTGGCAAATTAATGGCAAGCGAAGTTACTGCCTTGAAGGTTCAGTATTCATTGCTGGTGCCGCTGTACAATGGCTTCGTGATGGCATGAAATTTATCGAATCATCAGCAGATGTGGAGCAACTAGCTACAAGCGTACCTGATAATGGTGGCATATATGTTGTCCCAGCATTCTCTGGGCTTGGAGCACCTCATTGGGATCAATATGCGCGTGGTGCTATGTTTGGCATAACGCGTGGAACAACTCAAGCACACATTGCTCGCGCCACCCTTGAATCAATTGCCTATCAAGTATCAGAT
>RXKI01000025.1:2870-28013 GCA_003962895.1 Neisseriaceae bacterium | reverse complement strand
ATCAGACTCCGGTATAGATTTAACTACCCTACGTGTAGATGGTGGAGCATGTAAGAATAATTTCTTAATGCAATTTCAAGCTGATATCCTTGACTGTGTGGTTGAGCGTCCAACTTGTTTAGAACTAACTGCATTAGGTGCTGCATATCTTGCAGGATTGGCAGTTGGGTTCTGGCAATCAACAGAAGAGCTTGAGAAAGTTTGGAAAATTGACCGTGAGTTCACCCCAACTATGAATGCTACTCTACGCGATGACCTACTTGGCTATTGGCAACAAGCAATTGGTCGCAGCTTAGCTTGGGAAAAATAATATGCAATTTGATTACGACATAATAATTGTTGGTGGCGGTGCAACTGGTTTAGGAACAGCTGTCGAAGCTGTAACACGCGGATACAAAACCCTATTACTTGAGGGCTATGATCACGGCAAGGGTAACACATCTAAATCAACCAAATTAATTCATGGTGGATTACGTTATCTAGCTAATATGGACTTTGCATTAGTACAAGAAGGTTTAGAAGAGCGGTATTACTTTTTAAATAACGCACCTCATTTAGCCAAAAAACAAACTTACCTAATTCCTTTAAGAAATTATAAAGAAAAAATCAAGTATACAATTGGTACACGACTGTATGATTATCTTGGTGGTAAATTATCCATTGGTAAAAGTGTAAATCTAAATACGCAAAAAACCCTTGAGGAAGCTAAAGATTTTCAAGCCGATAAATTGATTGGAAGTATTGTTTATTCGGATGGTCAGTTTGACGATACGCGGATGTTAATGAGTTTATACAAAACTTTCATTGCACATGGTGGCACAGCATTAAATTACCATAAAGTAACAAAAATTGATTCAATAGATAATAGTGTTCATCAGGTATCTGGTGAGAATGTATTAGAAAATAAATCATTTAATTACAGCGCTAAATACATCATAAATGCCACAGGTACTTTTAATGACTATACCGAAGAATTAACTGATGGCAAAAACCATCAAAATGTCAATGCAGCACAAGGCACACACTTAGTTTTTGATAAAAAATTCTTTGATACCAAGCATGCTATCTTGATTCCTGAGACTATTGATGGACGAGTGCTATTTATCCTACCATGGCATGACAAAATAGTCGTTGGTACAACCGATGTCAAAGTTGCAAACCCAAGCCTAGAGCCACAAGCTCAACAAGATGAAATTGATTTTATAATTGATACATTTAATCAATATGCGAAACAAAGTATAACTACGAGAGATGTATTATCTGTATTTTGTGGACAGCGCCCATTAGTTAAAGACAAAGCAAAGAAAAATACCGCTAAAATTTCGCGAAAACATGTGGTTTATGCCAACTCACAAAATAATTTAATCAATATAGTTGGGGGTAAGTGGACAATTTATCGTCGCATGGGAGAAGATACGATTAACTATGTCGAGAGTTATTTCAAGCTAGAAAAAACCAATTCGGTAACTCGAGAGCTAAAATTGGTTGATGCCATGTCGAATCCACAAGATTATTTGCAAGAACGCTATGGACAAAATTACAAAGAGATTTTGGCGATACAACAAGAGCTAAATAACTACGATAAAATCCATGATAATTTACCATATTATCAGGCTGAAGTTATTTATCAAGTTCGTAATGAACAAGCTAAGACAGTTGAGGATGTATTACTACGTCGTACGCGCGAAATGTTTCTTGATGCAAAAGCGGCACTAGAATCAGCTGAATTAGTTGCAAATTTGATGGCTAAAGAAATGAACAAACCTGAAAATTGGACTACTCAGCAGATCGAGCATATTCGTGGTTTAGCTAAACTATATATGGTACAATCCATTCTTTGATTTCTCTAGGAGTACGTAATGACTGCTATGGTTGATGCAGCTTTTGTAAGCAACGAACTAAAAGGTTCAAACTTTGAAATGACATATGGAGGCGCTACTAGTTTTATGCGCCGTAAATACACGAAAGATTTAACTGGAGTTGATGTCGCTGTTAGTGGTGTGCCGTTTGATTTAGCCGTTACGTACCGTAGTGGTGCTAGACTTGGTCCACGTGCAATTCGTGAAGCATCAGTACAACTAGCAGAGTTACTACCTTACCCTTGGGGATTTAATCCATTTGATGAATTAGCGGTAATTGATTATGGCGATTGCATGTTAGATCCGCATAATCCAATGACTATCCGTGATGATATCAAAAACCATATTACACATATTATTAATAAAGATGTATTCCCACTAACGTTTGGTGGTGATCACTACGTTACTTACCCAATTTTATTAGCATTAGCTGAAAAATACGGTAAAAAATTATCAATCATTCACTTTGACGCACATTGCGATACTTGGGCTGATGATGAAGAATACTCATTAAACCATGGAACAATGTTCTATAAAGCAATTAAAAACGGTATAGTTGACCCAGCAAAATCTGCTCAAATCGGTATTCGTACATGGAATGAAGATTTCATGGGTACAAATATTTTTGATGCACAATACGTTCACAACAATGGCTGGCAAAAAGTTGTTGAAGAAGTTAAGAAAATCGTTGGTGACAATTTCGTCTATCTAACGTTTGACATTGATTGCTTAGACCCTGCATTTGCCCCTGGTACTGGCACGCCTGTTCCTGGTGGATTAAGCTCTGCTCAAGCATTAGCGATCGTACGTAATTTAACTGGTTTAAATTTAATCGGTGCTGATGTAGTAGAAGTAGCACCTAGTTATGACCAAAGCGAAATTACTGCTATTGCAGCTGCACACGTAGCATGTGACATTATATGTTTGTTAGCAGCAGCTAAACGTAAATAGTAAAAGAGAATATAAGGAATTTGCATGGTACAAGTTAAAGAAAAATGGAATTATAAAAAATCAAAAGAATTCTATTGTGTAGATGGATGGGCAAATGGTTATTTTGATATCAACAAGCAAGGTTGTTTAACTGTAAAGCGTGGTAAATATTTAAAAGATACACCTGTTGCAATTAATGAGATTATTGAACAAGCCTGCGAAAAGCATAAGCTTCAAACTCCATTAATTATTCGATTTCCTGATATCGTAAAAGATCGTGTTGAGCGCATTACCAATTCATTTGATAAGAAAC
The DNA here is from genome assembly GCA_003962895.1 of Neisseriaceae bacterium. Classification (GTDB taxonomy): domain Bacteria; phylum Pseudomonadota; class Gammaproteobacteria; order Burkholderiales; family UBA11063; genus Aquella. Next base: position 24,911 of record RXKI01000025.1, on the reverse strand, counting down.
GTAAAGAAATTGGCTACACAGGTACATATACCTTAATCTATCCAGTTAAAGTAAATCAAGAGCGTACAGTAGTTGAAAGTGTTGTAGCATCTAAGGCAAATAATGGCTTGGAAGCTGGTAGTAAAGCTGAGTTACTAGCTGTATTATCTATGGTAACAAATAACAAAACACCAATAGTGTGTAATGGTTATAAAGATCGTGATTATATTCGCACAGCATTAATTGCACGTAAGCTTGGGCGTAATATCACAATTGTAATTGAAAAAATGCCTGAAGCGCATTATGCAATTGAACTCGCTAAAGAATTAGACGTAATACCATTACTTGGTGTACGTTGCCGCTTAGCTTTAACATTAGCTGGTAAATGGTCACATTCTGGTGGCGAAAAATCAAAATTTGGTTTAAGCACTACACAAATATTAGACCTAATCAAATTATTAAAACAGAATGACTTACTAGACTCATTACATTTAATTCATTGTCATCAAGGTTCGCAAATTGCTAACTTGAAAGACATTGAGCACTATATCAATGAACTTGCCCACGTTTATGTTGAGTTACATAAGCTTGGTGTGAATATTAAAATCGTTGATACAGGTGGTGGTTTAGCCGTTGATTATGAAGGTAGTCGCTCTCGTAGTTTTAACTCTACAAACTATAGTTTATCTGATTATGCTCATACAATTCTATCTAAAGTAAAAGAGTTATCAGAGAAAAACAATATTCCAATTCCAGATATTTTCACAGAGTCAGGTCGTGCAACAACTGCACATCACGCTGTATTTGTAACAAATATTGTTGAGATTGAAAGCGTAGTTGGGGAAGAAGTACCTGATATTGGTAAATCACAAGATGAAGATTTAGTTGAGTTAGATGATTTATTAGATTCATTTAACAAATTACCGATTAATGAAATCTACTCTTCAAGTGTAGTTGCCATTGAGAGCTTACATAATCGTTTCTCTGCTGGTGAATTATCATTAGAAAAACGTGCGATTGCTGAACAGTTATTCTCGCACATTAAATTAGAGGTAATTAAGCGCTTAAATCCACTTTATCGCTCACACCGAGATTTATTTGATAAACTTGATGAAGATTTAGCTAAAAAAATTATCGCTAATTTCTCAGTATTCCAAAGTATGCCAGATAGCTGGGCTATTTCACAACTATTCCCTGTAGTACCATTATCACAACTGAATGATGAGCCTGTAATCCGTGCCGTAATTGAAGATATCACATGTGATTCAGATGGTATTATATCTAACTACATGGATCATCAAGGTAATGAGCCATCGTTAAAATTGCCAATATATGACCCTAAAAATCCATACTTGATTGGTGTATTTTTAGTTGGCGCTTATCAAGAGATTATGGGTAATATGCATAATCTATTTGGTAAAGTTACAACTATTGATGTATGCTTAGATAGCAAAGGCACATTTGAGATTGAGGACGTACATCATGGCTTTGCTAACAGCGATTCATTAGAGCATGTGGGTTATGATATCAAAGAAATGCTTGATGTATTCAAAAAATCGATTGGTACGCTAAAAACAGCAAGTAAAGCTGAGCAAATTAATCTACTAAATCAAGTCAAAGATATTTTTGAATCTCATACATATCTAAGATAGACTACTCAAAATATAAAATAAGCCTTCAATTAATGACGGCTTATTTTTTTATACAATATAATTTCTACTACACTCTATTACATCTTGCTGAGTGATTAATGACATGTCTGAATTGTTATCTATTCGGAGTGCCATGATTTTTAATAATTGCTCATAAATATTACGCACTTCGCGACCATTAGCAAAATGCTCATTATTCTCACGAATATAGTTAAATAATTGGATTAATTCAAATTGAGCAGCTTCTTCCAACTGTAAGCTATGCGTTAATAATAAGGCTTCAAAGATTTGCATTAATTCATCATTATCATAATCAGCAAAATCTATATATAAATTAAAACGCGATTTCAAGCCTGGGTTACTATTGACAAATCTACTCATCTCTTCTGCATACCCTGCGACAATTACCACTAAATTATCACGGTTATCTTCCATGAGTTTAAGTAGTGTATCAATAGCTTCATAACCAAAATCATTACCCGAACCACGTGGTGCAAGTGAGTAAGCTTCATCAATAAATAAAACCCCACCCAGAGCTTTCTTCACTACCTCAGTAGTTTTAATTGCTGTTTGTCCAACAAATCCAGCAACCAAATCAGCTCTATCAGTTTCAACAAAATGCCCTTTAGTCAAATAACCAAGCGCACAAAGTATCTCACCAATAATTCTAGCAACAGTAGTCTTACCAGTACCAGGGTTACCTGTATAAACCATATGTAAACTCATTGGTAACGTCGATAAGCCTTGCTCTTTACGCTGTCTATTTAACTCAGCAAATTTTGCTAATTTATGAATCTCAGCTTTAACACTAGCTAATCCAATTAAGCTGTCGAGTTTATTAAAAGCTTTTTTAAGCGTTTCTTGATTATTCTCTTCTAGCTTAATATGATGTTTCTTACAATAATTTTCTATATCGCTGGCGCAAATAACATTCGATGAATATTTTTTCTCTTCAGCCAAACGCATTGACATAAATTTAAATAATCCCTCAAAGACATTTCGCACTTCGCGACCATTAGCAAAATTAGTATTGGTGGTTTTATAGTATGTAAATAGCTTTTCTAATAGTGGATAAACTTCATCTTCAGCTTCAAGAGAATATTCAGTTATAAGTCCATCGAAAATCTCAATCAACTCTGGATTAGAATAATCAGCAAAATCAATGTACAAATTAAAGCGAGATTTTAGTCCAGGATTACTATTAACAAATCCATCCATCTCTTTTTTATACCCAGCAACAATCACAACTAGATTATTGCGATTATCTTCCATTAGTTTAAGTAAGGTATCAATCGCTTCTTTACCAAAATCAGTAGCAGAACCATTAGATAGCGTGTATGCCTCATCAATAAACAGCACTCCACCGATTGCTGAACGAATTATGTTGCTTGATTTTACAGCAGTTTGCCCAACAAACTCTGCAACCATACCTGCTCTATCAGTTTCTATCAAGTGACCTCGTGATAAATAGCCTAAATCATATAATATCTCACCCACAATACGCGCAACGGTTGTCTTACCAGTACCAGGATTACCTGTAAACACCATATGTAATGTCAATGGCAACTCAGGTAAACCTTGATCACGACGCACGCCATTTACTTTTGCGATTTCAATTAAAGTCTTAACTTCACTCTTTACGCTCTCTAGACCAATTAATTCATCTAAAACAGCAAATGGATCTGGTCTTTCCTCTTGCATATAGCGACTATTATCGACTGAATTATTAGATGATGAATTACTTGCATAATTTGATGGCGCATAATTACTCGGTGAATTCGGCGAGTACCTATTGCTAGCATTATAATTATTTTGCTTATATGAATTATTATCATCATAATCATCACGTCTATTGCTATCATTATTATCATGATAATTTGGTCGATAATTATTTGGTGGAGTTTTATTATTCCTTGAATCATCATGCGAACCACTCACAAGACTTCTTAGACTATAAAATCTTGAATTAACTCGCTCGATATTCCATAAATAACCATGAAAAAGCCAAGTATAAATCCATGACACAACCATAAATGGATTGGTAAATCTGCGTTTAAATAGCAGTTCAGTAAAAATATTAAAGAAAAACCAAAATAATATTATTGCAACTGTGAAAATAGAAAGTACAATGCTTAAAGCAAACCAAAAATTGCCTTTTTTATATTCAAACTTAGTGATATCCGTATGAATTTTATCAACTGCACGAGCATAAAATGGCTTTTCTGTAGAAACATTTGATGTACTAGCTGTATGTGTTGACAATCCAGATACCCCAATCTTTGGCACAACATTATGCACTACTACTGTGCCAGGACTAGCTGCTTGACAAACATGTGGTGCATTTTGCCCAATGTTATAGATCAAATTAATCGTACCATCTTTATTGAAATCAGTGATTGCAAAAGCATTCTCAGGTAATTTATCACCATTAAGTACACAAAGCATATCTTCATTTTTAACCAGCACTTTAGCTAATTCATCAAATGAGGTAATGCTTGATTTTTGAACATTATTAACCTTTAAGAGATTAGCAATACTTGGTAAAGCTAATAGAGGTGGCAGCACATCTGCTGGATTAATTACTTCATCAAGCGGAAGATAATTATGCTTATTATCTTGGCAATAATAGGCATCTCCATCATTAGGATAACTACCACCATTTATGTACGTATGATATGAGTATTTATAGCAAGCGTACTTATCATTAATAATCTTATACTGCGTATAACTTACTTTTGAAGTAAAGTCTTCATGATTTTCTTGCAGACTACCAAGGTAATTATATATTGGCACATTATCTATTGCTAAATAATTCCAGCTTGTTGCAATATCACCTTGCTGTTGTTTGAAGTTTTTATTAACAAAATTTGACAGCGTATCAAAGCTAACATTACACACAGATTTGTATTTACCACGTGAGTCTAATACCTCATAATTAGCATCAGTTTTATTGATAGTAATGGTATTAGCACGAAATGCCGGGATTAGGTTATCTAGGCAATCTTTTGCATGCACAGTTACAATAACGCTTAAAAAACCACTAGCTAATAATATTTGTTTAAACTTCATAATACCTTTATACTATCAAAATTAAAATGAACAAACTATTAACTCTCGATGCATACAAATCACCCAAGTTTTACTAATTGAGCTTGTAATTGAGTAATTATCAGATTCAACTCATTAACTCTTGCTGTATCACGCTCAACCAAATCTTTTGGTGCGCGCTCAAGATAATTTGGATTATTGAGCTTAATCTGCATCTTCTCAACTTCTTTACTATGTTTTTCTATTTCACGAGTCAAGCGAATTTTTTCAGCTTCGACATCTATTTCAACTTTTAGCATTAAACGAGCATTGTTGATTATTGCTACAGGCGCACTATCTTCTTCTAACTTATCAACTAAATTAACTTCTGTTATTTTTGCTAATACTTTCACATATTCTGCAAATTGTCCATATAGCTCTTTATCGGCCGTTTCGATGAATAAAGGAGCTTTTACTGCAGGCAATAAGCCCATCTCAGCACGTAAATTACGCACCACACCTGTTAATTGTTTAAGTTGCTCGATATTTGCTAATGTATTCTCAGCATTTGCAATAGCAAATTCATCTGCAGCTGGATACTTAGCAATCATTATTAATGCTGTAGTATTTTTCCCAAACAGTGGCGCTACTACTTGCCACAACTCTTCGGTAATAAATGGCATAAATGGATGAGCAATTCTCAACACGGCTTCCAACACTGTTAAAAGTGTATTGATTGTACCGGCGCGAGTATTTTTATCTTCCGATTGTAAATTAACTTTAGCTAGCTCTAAATACCAATCACAGAACTCATTCCACACAAACTCGTAAATTCGTTGAGTAGCTAAGTCAAAACGATATGTCGCAAAACCTGTTTCCACATCTTTGATTAACTTACCTAATTCATAGATAATCCAGTTATCAATTACAGATTTTTCAGCATTTGTACCAATCAAATCTTTATGATTATCAATATTCATGAGCACGAATTTAGTTGCATTGAATAATTTATTACAGAAATTACGATTACCTTCAATGCGCTTCACATCAAAATTGATATAACGCGCTTGAGTAGCAGCACCCGCCATTGAAAAACGTAATGCATCAGCACCAAAAGCTAAGAACCCATCTGGATAATCTTTTTTCGTTTGTTTAGCAATTGTCTCTGCTTGTTTTGGATTCATTAAATTTGCTGTACGCTTAGCCACTAAATCATCTAAGCTAATCCCATTAATAATGTCTAATGGATCAATGATATTCCCTTTTGATTTTGACATCTTATTACCTTGAGCATCCATGATAAGCCCAGTAATATAAATATCTTTGAACGGTACACGACCTGTAAACTCTTCTGTCATCATAATCATACGTGCAACCCAGAAGAATATAATATCAAAACCTGTCACCAATACATTTGATGGTAAGAACATATCTAGTTCTGGAGTTTTCTCAGGCCACCCAAGAGTTGAGAAACTCCAAAGCCCAGAACTAAACCACGTATCAAGCACATCATTATCTTGAGTTAAATCTGTAGTACCAGCTTGTGCTTCAGCATCAGCTCGTGTTTTTGCTACATAAATTTTGCCATTTTTATCATAATAAGCAGGTATGCGGTGACCCCACCATAGTTGACGAGAAATACACCAGTCTTGGATATTATTTAACCATTGATCATAAGTTTTTTTCCAATTTTCTGGCACAAACTTAATTTGTCCACTCTCGACCAACTCCAGACCATGTTTAGCAAATTTATCCATTGCCATAAACCATTGATCAGTCAGCATAGGCTCAATCACCACACCAGTTCTATCACCTCTTGGCACCATTAATTTATGTGGCTTAATTTCGATCAATAGCCCCTCAGCTTCCAAATCAGCAATAATTTGTTTGCGGCAAGCAAAACGCTCCATACCTTGATATTTAACCGGTGCATTCTCATTGATATTACCCAGCAAATCCATAATGCTAATCATCTCAAGATTATGACGTTTACCTAATTCATAATCGTTGAAATCGTGCGCTGGAGTAATTTTTACGCACCCAGTACCGAATTCAGCCTCTACATAATCATCAGCAACAATTGGAATTTCACGCTCAACTAGTGGAAGTACTAATGACTTCCCTACTAAATGTTTATAACGCTCATCTTCTGGATTGACTGCAACTGCGACATCTCCAAGCATAGTTTCAGGACGAGTTGTTGCAATCACTATTGACTCACTACTATCTTTTACTGGATAGCGAATATGCCACATGCTACCATTTTCTTCTTCAGAAACCACCTCTAAATCAGATACTGCGGTTTGAAGTTTAATATCCCAGTTTACTAGACGCTTACCACGATAAATATAGCCTTTTTCATAAAGCCTAACAAATACATCTCGTACAGCATCAGATAAACCTTCATCCATCGTGAATCGCTCTCGTGACCAATCGCATGACGTTCCCAAACGGCGCATTTGTCCTGTAATCGTATTACCTGAAAACTCTTTCCATTCCCAGACTTTTTTGACAAATTCTTCACGCCCTAAATCATGACGCGAAACACCTTTAGCATCTAGTTGGCGCTCAACTACGATTTGCGTAGCAATACCCGCATGATCTGTACCAGCTTGCCATAGAGTGTTATAGCCTTTCATCCGATGATATCGAATTAATGCATCCATAATGGTTTGTTGAAATGCATGCCCCATATGCAAAGTACCAGTTACATTAGGTGGAGGCAGTTGGATACAATAGCTTGGAGCATTTTTGTCCATGTTTGGTTTAAAGTATCCGCTTTCTTCCCAAATTTTATACCACTTATTTTCTATTTCACTGGGTGCATATGATTTTGCTAACTCTGTCATTTATCTTGCCTATATAAGTTTTGAATAATTTTAAAATAACCTTGATTTTACCATAATTAAACAGTCTATATTTTGACAACATTGTAGACAGTGGTACTTTATAACAATTAGTTTATGATAAAATCTAACTTATTCAAACTCAACTCACAAAAAACAAAACATGACTAAAATCACATTTCTTAATGGACAATTCATTGAACATGAAAATGCCAAAATACATATTGAAGATCGCTCTATACAATTTGCAGATAGCGTTTATGAAGTAGTTTTATTTCATAAAAATAAATTAGCTGATGGTTTACAGCATTGGCAGCGCTTAGAAAATTCGCTAGCTAAACTTGGTATGAAAATGCCGTATTCAGTAGCTGAATTTGATGATTATGCAAAACAATTATTTAATTTGAACAAACTTGAAACCGCAAGCATTTATATCCAAGTAACGCGAGGTGTTTGTCCACGTAATCAGTTAATCCCACAAGATATTCCGCAAACTGTAATTATGACTGTATCACCCTTCAAAGTACCTAGCACTGACTTAAATAAAACAACTAAAGCAATGCTTGAGCCAGATATTCGTTGGCATATGTGCGATGTTAAATCTACAGGGCTTCTGATTGGTTCGTTATATAAGCAAAAGGCAGCTGATAATGGTTGCGATGATGTAATCATGCATCGTGATGGCAATATTACTGAATGTTGTTTCTCCAATATCTTTATCGTTAAAAATAGTCAATTAATCACACACCCAACTGATAATTTAATATTAGCTGGAATTACTCGTGCAACAATCATTGAATTAGCAAAAAAGCTTAATATTTCAACTGTTGAGCGTAAATTTAGCATTGCTGAATTACTAAATGCCGACGAAGTATTTTCAACTAGTACAACTACATTTGTCCGCCCAATTCACATTATTAATAACAAAATTATGGCTGATGGTAAAACAGGAAATATTGCACAATCATTATTTAACAGCTACATTAATTATATAAATCAATAAACACAATGAAATTACAAAAAATAATTGAACGGCATTGGTATAGCAAAATAGATCCATTTTTATTTGTTTTGCTTTTTCCCTTTAGTATTATTTATGAATGCATCACAAGCATTCGTAAATTTCTATTTACTATAAAAATACTACCAAGCAAAAAGTTACCGGTCCCAATTGTAATAATTGGAAATATCACCGTTGGTGGCGCTGGTAAAACTCCATTAACTAAACACATTGCACGCCAACTAACTGAGCGTGGGTTTAATGTAGGTATAATTCTACGCGGATATAAAAGCGAAACAAGTGCCACAACCATAGTAACTAAAAAACACTCAAGCGCGCAAGTTGGTGATGAAGCACTGATTTATGCTCAAGCTGGATTTAGAGTTGCAATCGGTAGTAAGCGTGGTGATGCTGCTAAACTACTTCTTGAGACATATCCAGAAACACTAATTATTTTAGCTGATGATGGCATGCAACATTACTACCTAAAGCGTGACATGGAAGTATGTGTCGTAGATAGCTCGCGAATGTTTGGTAATCAACAAATATTACCGCTTGGACCATTACGTGAAAATATGGATAGACTAAAAAAAGTTGATGCTATTGTAGTTAATGGACAATACAACCAAGTAAAATTAGCTGAAACACTTGCAGAATATAGCACAAATATTTACCAGCAAAATTTAGAGTTTATTGATTTATATAATCCAATAACCAAAGAAAGTAAAAGTGCTAGCGAATTTAAAAATACACCTATTTGTGCATTAGCTGGCATTGGTAATCCGGGTAGATTTTATGACTATCTTGAGAAATTGGGGCTAGATATAAAAGCAGTCAAAAGTTTTCCCGATCATCATAAATATGTAAAAGATGATATAATTAGCAAAATAGATACTATTGTAACTACCGAAAAAGACTACACAAAAATCGCTGAATTTAAACAAAAAAACATTTGGATTGCACGAGTAGAAGCAAGTTTAAATAGTGATAAGTTACTCAATCAAATCATAAATTTGATAAAAAAGGATAAAAATGAACAGTAAATTACTCGAGATATTAGTTTGCCCATTATGTAAGGCACCAGTAGAACATAAATCTCAAGAATTAATCTGCAATAAATGTAAATTAGCATACCCAATTGATGATGGAATCCCAGTTATGTTAATTGATGAGGCTAGAAAGATAGATGAATAGTAAATTTCATGTAATCATTCCTGCGAGAATGTCATCTACTCGACTACCGGGCAAAATGCTAGCCGATGTTTGTGGACTACCGTTAATTATTCGTGTGGCTAAGCAAGCACAAAAAAGCCAAACTATTAGCGTGACGATTGCCACTGATGATGAAAAGATTTTTGATGTATGTAAAGAGCATAATTTAAATGTAGTAATGACCTCTAAAAACCATCAATCTGGTACTGATAGGCTTGCTGAAGCAGTAAAAATTTTAAACTTAGCCAATGATGAAATCATTGTAAATGTGCAAGGTGATGAACCATTAATTGAACCAAAGTTAATCAATCAACTAGCTAATTTCATTGCTGTAAAAAATACACCTATTGCAACTGTTGCACACAGTATTCATGAACTAAATGATATATTTAATCCAAACATAGTCAAAACAGTTTTGGATAATGACGACACTGCATTATATTTCTCACGTGCACCAATTCCATATTACCGAGATGGTTACAATAAACCAGATATTCAAATAAATGATAAACTTAATACATTAAGGCATATTGGAATTTATGCTTACAAAGTAGGTTTTTTAAACATCTATGCTACATTAGAGCCGTGCTTACTTGAACAAGCTGAAGCGTTAGAGCAATTGCGCGCAATGTATTATGGACATAAAATTGCAGTTATGCAAACAAACAATGCTCCAGCCGCTGGAGTTGATACCGCAGAAGACTTAGAAAAAGTGCGAAAAATTATCGCAGCACAGGTTTGATTGATGAAAAAAATAATTTATTCGTGGCTTATAATATTAGTAGCATTATCTACAACCGCATATGCACAAGACTCACAGTCTGAATTACTTAGTTGTAAAGCAAGCCATGAACGAATAAATCCCGATATTGAAGATGATGGCATGCTTTGGTATCGTACATCAGCATCTAAAAAAGCAATTTTCAATCAAATAAACTCTCAAGTACTAACAGCAGTTAGCAAATATAAAAATAGTGAGTCTCAGCTGAGTAGCTCAAAGGGTGTGGTTATTTCACTAGATAGTACAGTATTTGATAGCTCTGACTATGATTATTATAAAGACCTTGGTTGCATTGATAAAGATATGACATTTGGTCAATTTATTCGTAAATATGAATTATCAGCAAACATTGGCATGGGAGATTTACTCTGCTCTCTGCAATCACAAGGATTGAAAATATTTCTTGTTACAAATCGTAGCGTTACTAATGAATTTAGTGATGATGAAACTAAAAAAGATACAATAAAAAATCTTGAAGATAAAAACATTTGTTTTGATGCGATTTTATTTGCTAATTCAGATACCGATACAAATAAAAATCCTCGTTTCAATGCAATCTCATCAGGAGATTATGAAAACATTAATACTACCAAAAAATTTGGACCGATTAATGTAGTTGCTTACTTAGGTAGTGATATTCAAGACTTCCCAAATTTCAAGCAAGATTCAGCGAAATTATTAAATACTGATAGCCCTCAATTTAATAATTTTGGTACTAGTTATTTCATCTACCCTAATCCAATTCTTGGTAGTTGGTCATCAAACTACTGGAAATAAACTATAGATGGCAAAGTGGAATACATTAATTAAACGCACTCTTCGATATAGCATAACCAGTAGCATAATTGTCATCTCTAGTTGTATGGTTACTGGAGCAATTGTTTTTCTCAAAGCAGACCGCTTCAAGAATGATTTACAAACTATAGTTAAGTATAAAACTGGTTTTGATTTTGACTATAGCAATATCAAAACAGGCTTTAATAACAGCTATGAGCCTTATATCTACTTAGATAATTTAACATTAGATAATCAGCAATATAAATCTCATTTTAAACTAAATAAATTACGCTTAGTTTTATCATTATCGAGCATTACCAAATTAGCACCAGTTTTTCAGCAAATTGAATTAGATGGTACTAAACTTAGCATCGTTATTAATCACAGTAAAATTGAAATCAATAACTACCCTATCGAATCTAGCGATAACAGTAATTCAGATATTGGCAAATTATTAATCCAGCAACAGAATATTAAAATAACTGACATTGATACTCAGCTATCAATGCCCAGCACTCCTCTCAAAAAATTAACTATTGATAACAATAGCCTTATATTAAGCCATCAAGAAAATGGTACAAATATAGAGTTAGCCACTGACATCCAAAATAATCACTTAAATAGCACAATCAATTTCATTGGTAATGATTTACTGGATATCTCATCTTGGGAAACTGGTACAGTAAAAATAAAATCAACCAACAAACGTAATTATTTAGTTAGCCTAAATGGACAAATTACAAACGGTGAAGTAGATTTCATAACCGGAAAATTAGATAATAATGACAACCCAATTAACTACAGTAAAGAGTTTAAAAGTTTAACTGATGTTAGCGGTGCTTTAGATGTACGTAAAAATAAAGAAAATAGTTGGGATTTGAAACTAGAGAGCATTAATGTACAATCTAATAAAAGAATCTTAATTGACAATCTAAATGTTTACGGTAAAGTTACATGGAGTAATGGCGGAACTCTTAATATAGATAATTTCTCAATTGATGATATTGGCGATATTGTTAGTTACTTTGAGTCTACAATTGATATTCACTCTACAGGTATTTTTTCTGGTCATATTTCGTGGGATAAGCAGATAACTAATCCACAAAATATTATCTCGCAAAGCTCACTAAATAATCTCAGCATCAAATCAAGTGATACCAATATTCCAAGTATCAATAACGCTTATATAAAACTCAATACAAACAATAGCAAAGTTAATTGCTCAATTGCATTACAAAACAGCACGATAAAATACCCAAGTGTGATGTTACAGCCAATTATTATTTCATTAAATAGTAATCTTGATGTTAATTTAGAATCAGCATCGCTGGTTAATCTGCGAAACATTAGTGTCAAGAACAATGACTTTGCACTCAATGGACAAGTCTCATATAACTTGGAAAGTAATATTATTGATGCAAAATTAGTGGTGCCATTTTTCAATTTAGCTAAGGCATATAAATACGTACCAGTTGCCGTTGGTAAAAATGCTGCTAATGACTTTGAGAAAAACTTACAAGGTATGATGCAAAATATCAAAATAACAGCACATGGTTCACCTGAGAGTTTTCCATTTATAAATGAAAGCGATAGTTATTTCACTGTTGATGGCAATATCAATAACATCAACTATCTATGGCAAGATGGATGGCCAAAACTACTAAATACAAATGGTACTTTAAAAGTACGTAATCAAAATGTACTATTTACCGTTGGTAAATCTCAAATTGGTAATCTACGCGTTCATGATGGTACTGCAAGCATTCCAAATTTTGTTGCTAAAAAATCTGAACTGATTGTTTCAGGAAGCATGACGAATCCAACTGAAGAATTTATGAAATTTGGCTTAGATACCCCGTATAAAGGGCAGGTAGAAAAAGCTACAGATAATATTTCAATAGAAGGTAATGCATCAACTAAATTAACGGCAAAAATTTCATTAAATACAGATGATAAAACTACTTTAACAGGGACGTTTACTACCAGTAAAAACACTATTAACTTACCTAAAAGCATCTATATAACTGACTTTAATAGTGCAATGAATTTCAATCAAGATGGAATACAAAACGGTAATGGTCATGGATATATTTATGATGCACCACTTAGCATTAGTTTCACAGCAGATAAAATCTCAGCACAAATAACCCATCTAGCAATCGACAAATTAACTCATCCACACCCTAAGTTAGATGAAATAATAAATGGTACTGCCAACATAAATTTAACTTACGATCAGCTTGAAAATTTAGCAAAAATAAAAGTAGATTTAACTGATACTGAAATTAATGCACCAGAACCGCTTGGTAAAAACAAAGGTATAGAAGCGTCATTTAATACTCTATATGATTTAGGTAAAAAAGAAATCACATCTGAATATTATGGCTTACTCTCTAGTAAGATAAAATTAACTGAAAGTAATACAATTGATAACGCAAATATTTACATTGGAACTAGAGATATTGATGAAGTGCAGCAAGAATCTGGTAATAAAATAAATGTGACAGTAGCTCTGAATAATACTTACTTTGGAAAATGGGCAGACTTTGCAAAAAATATAGCAAATGCTCTGCATTCTCAAGATGAACCACTCACATCAAAAGATAATGAATCACAAATAATTATAAATAATGCAATAGAATCTAGCTTCCTAAACAATGAAAGCCAAGTACAACAAAATCAAGATGATTCAATTTATCCAATTGGTATAACATGGAACTCAAATTCATTCTGGTATAAAAACTACAATTTAAACCGTGGTAATATCAAAGCATACATTTATCCTAATATATTTCTAGCGCAAATGACTACACCTGATATTGAAGGTAGATTTGCCTATACAAAAGATGATAATCGTTTAGATATTAATATGGATAGAGTTGTCATTGCCCAAGATTCACTATACACACCTGAATCAACTAACTTAACTCAAACGTTTGCTGACAATGAATCTGCTGACATTACGCCTGAAACAACCGCACAGTTTGAATCACAAATTGCATTTGAAAGTGCTGATGCTAAAAAGTTAGTCCAACAAGAAACAAATTCTAATACATTGACTGCAGAAGAATCAATGGTTACACAAGAGGATGCAGAATTAGCTAATATCAATGAAAGTAACACATCTGAGCAAAGCGCTCAGTTTCCAAACGTAAATTTTAGAATTAAAAACCTGTACCTAAATAATTACTATTGGGGTTCATTAGATGGCAATGCAATACAACAAGAAAATGACCTTATCATTGATAATGCAACTCTGAATAATAATGCAGTTAGTGTTAAATTTAACCTGATTAACCACTGTTTTACTTGTAGCAACAAAGATGAAAAATTTGTAGTTTTCAATTTGCACGCGGGATTCAAAAATTTTGGTGAATTAGTTACTAAAACCGGGCAAGTAGGCTATGCCAAAAATGGTATTGGTATTGCAGATGTAAATGGATCTTGGTCTGGAGACTTAGATGATTTTAGTTTAAATAAATTAACCCTATACAGTGATATAAATCTGAAAGACGGTGTAATTCTAAAAATTAAACCTGGTCTTTTTGGTGCACTAATGGGGGTTGTTAGCTTTAGTGCTATAGATGTCACAAATCTTAGCCACCTGAGTATGAATAGCCTCTTTGGTCAAAGTTTTGCTTTTACCGATTTATCTGCTGATTTATACCTAAATAATAGTGTATTAAACATTGAAAAATTCAATTTAGATAGTGACGCTGCAGATATTACAACCATCGGGCGCTACTATATTAACGATCAAAATATTGATACTATTATGACAGTAGAGCCAAAAATTAATGGCACTGTTGCAACCACTGTAGGGATTGTTACTTTAAATCCATTTATCGGTGGAATTGTTTACCTTGCAGAAAAGTTCCTAGGTAGCCCAATTGGTGGTCTTCTTACTACTAGTTACCATGTAGAGGGGAATGTAAATAACCCAACCATCAAAGCAACAAATATCGGTAAACAATTTATTAACAACATGACTACATCAGGAGTGAAACTACTACCAGTTAATGCAGTCTCAAAAGCACAGCAAACTAATTAAGTACAATAAAAAAAGCCAACATATTTATATTTATATGTTGGCTTTTAATATAAGGCTAAACTCTAGTAATCTTCAGGTTTTTTTCTACATAATATAAACATTAAGGCAATTAAATTACTAATTAGTAATAAAACAATTGCAATTGTAGAAAAATCTAAATGAATATCTACACCATTGGCAACAATAGGTAGATTTCCATTAAAACTAATTTGATAAATTATGGTTGCGATGAATCCAAATATAAATATTACAGCATATTTATTCATATTGCATCCCCTTCTTTTTCATACATTGCCAACTTATTATTAATCCTATCTTCGAACCTATTGACACCAAATTTATCTTTAAGTACCGCAATAATTATGCGACCAATCATGCGACGAATAGCTGAGAAACTTGGCACTAAAAGTATTTTCAAAATTAAGAAACTAACTACCGCCCACACCAATTCCATACTGCTATGAATAAGTCCATAATAATACAAATTTGCATGAGTAAAGTAAACGTAGAGCCATGTAGCACAAACAAAACCAAAATATAAAACAATAATTTCCCAAACAAAGTTTAAAATAAACTTAAAACCTTTATACACATCATAACCATACATAGCCCAGCATAATAATTTAACTCGTTTATTATTTACTAGTTTACGATAAATACTTTTGGAATATTGCATGCCCAATAAATCATGTTTAATAAAGTATTTAATTAACCGAGCAATTTTTGAAACAATACTATTTTGCATAAATTCATCACGGCGATACATCGCAAGCATTGATAAAATAAAGCTTTCACTCGGAACAAACGCAAATATAAATGACAAACCAAAACATAGCCACAACAAATTAATATAATGATGGACTACAGCAGAATACACAGGTTCCATTGGCTGAGCCAATGACAAATAACCTAACAATATTGCAAATAAACTTAATCGACCAACATTTACACCAAGCCAACGAACTCGATGCATAATATTGGCAACATATATCCATAAGAAAAATCTCATCTGAATTCCCTAACTAGATTATAAAAATAAATAACAATAAACCTAATAATGAAATTATCCAATGGTCTTTCATCCATAGAGCTTTGCCTTTGCTATCTAAAAACCAATCAATTAACCATCCAAAGAAAAATCTCATTGCTAATTTCCTATTAAAATTAATTTGCATTTTCTTTACGCAATATTTTATTACATAACCCATTGTCAATTGTAATAAAGCCATCGCTAAAACTACCAGTAAACTTAACATCTGACTCCGTTGAAGTAAATACCGTGAATACGCTTTGTTTATTCCATTCTAAATTAATATTTTGATATTCAACTCCTTTACTATTAGTAAAGTTCCGTAATATCAACTTGTCTTCAATTCGCTCTAAAGACATCTTACATCCATTGTCATCATTCCATGTGCCTAGGACTTCTGGATTAAATTTACTCACTGGCTGTACTACTCCAGCATTATTTGAACAGGCAACTATAACAAGTACACTTAACAATAAAAATAATTTTCTCATACACAAACTTCAATGTTTTCTATTAAGTAATCATTCTACTATATATTTATTGCCATAATATCTCTTATGGTATAATTCAAGATATTTTGTAGCCATTTTAAGGAGTCAGATTAAATGGAAATTTTTGCAGCAATAGCACTGACATTCTTCTTTTTGCTACCTGGGGCTGTTGCTATATTATTTTGGCGACAATCTAAAAGACAAAAACAAGCAGATTTAATTAAGCAACAAAACACGACAAATTGCAAATGAAATTCAGAAAAACAATTATAACCTTAAGTATTTTATCGATGTTTTCATCGGTGTTTGCTGATAATTTAAACGACGATCCAATTTTAGGGCTGGCTGGTCATAAACCTAACAGTAGTGACAGTCAAGCTAATGTAAATAATAATAAACCAAGCACAACAAGTTCACAACAACCAAAAAACACTGCTCAAACCACACGAAAACCAACCACTCCATCCGTTAATCCAGATGATGACGATGAAGATTTTCCAACCGATGACAAACCAAAAGACAATAATTTTGGCTCATTAAACAATGGTTCTGATGCCGTAACTAATATGTTATTACAATCTGTTAGCCTAATGGGAATTCGCTATAAATGGGGTGGTAATACGCCGACCTCGGGAATGGACTGCAGTGGATTTGTTCGTTATGTTTATCAGAAGTCTTTAGGTATTAATTTACCAAGAACTGCGGCCGAACAAGCTAAAGTTGGTAAACGTGTCTCAATAGATGATTTACAGCCTGGTGACTTGATGTTCTTCAATTCTAAACGTGGTTCAAATACTCACGTTGGAATGTATCTTGGAAATAATAAATTCATTCAGTCTCCTCGCACAGGTGATGTAATTAAAATTAGTGAATTTACTGATAGTTGGCGTAAACGCTTCAATGGAGCAAAACGAATTGTCAGTGAAAAAACTACACCTGATGGAAATTCAGATTTAAATAACTTACAAAATGTGCGTGATGAGCCATTACCGGTCGCATATCGTGCTAAAAGCTCTAAACATTCAACTCATGGTAGTAGATCATCAAGAAATAAAAACTCTCGTAAGTCACAAACTTCAACCAAGTCGAAGTCTAATTCAACTAGTAAATCAGTAACTACTAGTAAGTCATCAAGTAAAAAATCTACGAACAATAGCAAGTCAACTTCTACTAGTACCAAAAAAACTAGCACGAAGAAATCAAATAACTCATAACAAACTACAATGACACAAATTAAATGGGTTGATGATGCAGGAAATTTAATTTCCTGCACTGAAAAAATTAAAGTCATGCAACAGAATTTAGCCGAATTAAAAGCAATGCTACAAGACATCTTTGATGATGGCGTCTTGATGGAAATCAATGAGAATCAGATTAAAGAAGAGATGAAGAAAATAATTGAGAATATATCATTCTCCTACAAGGATAATTAATGTTTAGTAAGTTTGAAATTTTTATTGGCTTAAGATATTTAAAAGCAAAGCAAAAAAACAGCTTTGTTTCTTTTATTTCATTAATCTCAATTATTGGGATTGCACTTGGTGTTGCAGCACTAATTATTGTTCTATCTGTAATGAATGGATTTCAGCGTGAAATACGCAATAAAATTATTGGTGTAACTTCGCATATGCAAATCATGTCTGCATCTAACTCTATTGGTGACTGGCAAAGCATTGGTGATTTAGCCAAAACTAATAAACATGTTCTTGCATATGCCCCATATATCGATGGACAAGGATTACTATCATTTAGTGGAAATGTTACAGGTGTATTGGTGCGTGGTGTAGCGCCTAGCTTAGAAAAAAGTGTTGATGATATAGTAAATTCGACAACTCAAGGAAGTTTTAATAGTCTTGATGAAAGCGGATTTAATATTGCCATTGGACAAAATTTAGCACGTATGATTGGCGCGGGTATTGGCGATAAAATCACTATCATTACACCCGATGGACAAATTACTCCAGCTGGCATGGTTCCACGCATTAAACAATTTACAGTTAGGGCAATATTTAATACCCACATGCAAGAATATGATTCTTCACTTGTATTTATTGGCTTGAAACAAGCCCAAATATTATTTAAAGTGCCAAATAGTGTATCAGGTATTCGCCTAAAGGTTGATGATGTGATGCAAACTCAAATAATAAAAAAACAGCTATATACCAACATGCCTGATGACATTATTATCAAAGATTGGATTGATCAACATCAAAACTATTTCTCAGCTGTTGCGATGGAGAAAAAAATGATGTTTGTCATACTTAGTCTAATTATTGCTGTTGCAGCATTTAACCTAGTATCAACACTCGTAATGACCGTGAACGATAAAAAATCTGATATTGCAATACTTCGAACAATTGGTGCAAGTGAGAGAAACATCATGAAAATATTTATGCTTCAAGGTGGTATATCTGGAATTATTGGTACAATTAGTGGGACAATACTTGGCGTGATACTTGCATACTTTATTGGTGATATCGTGCACGGTATTGAATTAATCACACATACTAAGTTAATTGCTGGTGATGTTTACTTAATTGATTACTTGCCATCACAAATTGAATTTAATGATGTCGCATCTATATTTGTAATTTCAATTTTACTAAGCATAATTGCAACTATCTACCCTAGCCGATCAGCTGCTAAAACTAATCCAGCGGAGGCATTACGCTATGAGTAATATTATTTTAGATTGTCAAAATATTTGTAAATCGTTTAAAAATACTGCTGGTGATGAATTAAAGATACTAAATGACATTAGCTTTACGATAAAAAGTGGCGAGACCAATAGTATTGTCGGTAGCTCTGGCAGTGGCAAAACTTCATTATTACAAATATTAGCTGGACTTGATAAACCTACTAGTGGACAAGTAGTTATTACAGAAAAAAACATAGCACAACTATCTGACAACGACTTATGTCAATTACGTAATCAACAGCTTGGCTTCATATATCAGTTTCATCATTTATTACCAGAGTTTACGGCTTTAGAAAACATTCTTATTCCGACAATTATTGGCAATAATAACCAAAAAGAATCTGAAGAGTACGCCAAATATATATTAAATAAAATTAATTTATATAGCCGTATGGAACATTATCCTAACCAACTTTCAGGTGGCGAAAGACAACGAGTTGCGATTGCTCGTGCAGTAATCAATAAACCTCAAATAGTATTTGCTGATGAGCCAACTGGAAATCTAGACAATCAAACTGCTGAACAAGTTCTGGATGTGTTTTTTGAATTACAAGAAGAACTAAAAACTAGCCTGATTATCGTAACACATGACACCAAAATTGCTAAACAAGCAAAAAATCAATATTGCTTGCATAATGGTAACTTAACAATCTCAAACTAACAAAAAAGCATATGTTTTCACATATGCTTTTTAAACACTATTCTACTTTCCCACTAAGTGGAATATACTTTTTGATTCCACCGATACTTGTAAATACTAATAATGATATTGCTACTATCAGTACAATTGGTACTACATAGATAAACTTTGTATACATAATTAATGATGTCATATAAACAGGTAATAATCCACCAAACAGTATAAAACTAATATTGTAAGATAATGCGATGCCAGACAACCTAACTTCAATTGGAAATAAATAGCTAAGTAATACAGCCCCAATTACTACCAATGCACCTTGCGTAAAAGCAAATGAACAAAGAGTAACATTGATTAAGAAACTATTTTGCTGACTAATTGCAAAATATGCAAATGTACCAGTTACGATAAACAAAGCCAAGAATAGCCTTAACACACTAATTAACTTAATTTTTTGCACAACTATACCAAAAATATACATGCTTAATACGCTGACTATCGTTGCAAATAAAACTGCATAACCAGTTATAGATTCATCAATCTTTGCGATCTTAGTTAAATATGCTGGCATAAAAATAATTGCCAGAGTTGTTGGAGCAGCAATTATTGCAACCACTATCACACCCAATAGTAAATTTTTTTTGAACTTAGTTAATACCTCAATAACAGGGTTAGAAACATGTTTACGTTGCTGTTTAAACGCTTCACTTTCATGAAGTTTTTTACGTACAAAGTACGCTACGATACACAATAGCCCACCTATTATAAATGGAATACGCCAGCCAAATTGATAGACTTGTTCATGAGTTAGGTATTTTAATATCAGTAAATTAATTATCATACCAGGTAGTAACCCAGCAAATGTACCACTAAATACCCCACCTAAACCATAACCACGTTTGTTGCTCATTGATTCAGACACATACACAATCATGCTAGGTAATTCTCCACCAATTGCCAGACCTTGTAACAATCTGAACAAGAGCATTAATATTGGTGCCATAACACCTATTTGCGCGTAAGTAGGTAACAAACCTAAACCAAATGATGCAATACCCATTAGTATCATGGTTAAGACTAATACTATCTTTCGCCCTATTGCATCTCCAATATAGCTAAATATTATTCCACCAACTGGACGCACCACATACCCCATTACAAAAATAGAGTAGCCTGCAATAAGTGAAATCATTTCATTACTTGATGGAAAAAATTGATCTGAAAAATACGCAGCAAATAAACCATAAACCGTAAAGTCATAAAATTCAAGCATTCCACCCAATGAAGATAATAAAACTACTTGACGTTGATATTTATCTAATTTGTAAAAAGGTAACATCTTAAATCTTTCTTTTAATCATTAACTTTCACGTAAGCTGTTTCACGTAAATTACGTAACCACTCAGTATACTGAACTTGAGATTTAGATTCTCGTATCTCGTTACGTATCTCGCTACGCTCTTTTTCATTTGCCATATTACTATCACGCACGCCAGTTACTTCTAAAATATGCCAACCAAATGCTGATCTAAATGGTTTACTAACTTGACCAACTGGAGTTGTTGTCATAACATGCTCAAACTGAGGTACCATCTCACCTTTTGATGACCAACCTAATGCACCACCTTTGATTGCACTACCAGGATCATCCGAATATTGCTTAGCTAATGCTGCAAATACTTCACTTTCTTTTACTGGATCATTTTTATATTGTGCTAAATCATCGTAAATTTTATCAATCTTCTGATGTGCTTCATTATCACTAACTAGCTCATTAACTTTAACCAAGATATGGCGAACTTCGTATTGACGAACAATTTGTGGTGAACCATGTTGACGGATATCATTAATCTTAAA
>RXKI01000025.1:0-2820 GCA_003962895.1 Neisseriaceae bacterium | reverse complement strand
ACTGTCCAGATTTCAAATCTTTTAATTGTGCAACTACATTAGGTGGTAATGAAGTATTACTCTTCCAACCAATGTCACCACCATTTAATGCATTTGGTGCTGTTGAATATTGTAAAACAACTTTTTCAAATGGTACTCCATGTTGTAATTCAGCATATGCTTTATTTGCTAAAGCTTCTTTTTCAGCAACAACTTGTTGCGTTGCTTGTTCAGGAATACCTACCATAATAGTCGATAGTTTATAATCAATGCGATTTTTGTACGCTTCACTATTAATTACACGATTAACTTCATCATCATTGACAAACACACGACCATCAACTTCACGTTGCTTCAATTTTTGTAAAGTAATTTGCTCGGCTATTTGTTGGCGAAATTGTGACATGCTGGTACCTTGACTAGCTAACTTGGCTTGCATTTGTGCATCAGTTACATTTTGTGATTTTTCAATATTAGCAATAGTTTGATTAATCTCGGCATCAGTAGTTTTGATACCACCGCGAGTTGCCATATCTAATTGAATTTGCTGTGTAATCATTTGATCAAGCACTTGACTTTCTAGTGCGCGAGAATCACTCACGGAAATACCTTGTGATTTTAGATTTTGCTGATATGTTTTAATTTGTGCATTTAATTCGTTACGTGTAATGATTCGTTTATTAACATAAGCAACGATACCATTCATTTTATTAATTTGCGTAGTATTGGTACTTGCTAAGACTACCGATTCATTACTTTGAGTATTATTATCAGCAAATGAAGCGCCACACAAAAACATTGAAAACAAAGTAAAATATTTAATAAATTTCATCTAAAGTTGTGCCTCATTAATATTGAGTTTGATTTTGTAACATTGAATTAATTGATTGGTAGCCAGAAATATTTTGACCAAGTAAATTACTTTGATCACCTGAACCAATATTACCGATACCTTTAAAATTAAAATTAAGCATATAGTTAGTTTGGCTTTGATTATAGTTATAAATAAACTGTTGAACAACCGCTGAAATAGTATAACACCCACCGTTATATTCAACTCCACCAATTGCATTTAATAACATATCGCGCGTAAAATCATAATTTCCACGACCAAGTAAATACCATTTATTTTGATAAATTGGCCACTGACCTGAAACATTTAATGCATATTGATTTTCATACGCAACTGGCTCAAAATTTTGTCCAGGAGTATAATTATAATAAAGTAATGGCATTTGAAATTGGTAACTATAACCAACATTTAAAACTTTGCCAACATCAGGATTCCACTTCATATTAATTGAGTAGTAATCAATATCGCCCAACTGTGTATCATACTGGAAATTGGCAAATGAGCTTATTGAGTACGCCCAATTAGTTGTCCACTCACCAATTGCATTTGGTTTCGGTAGGTATAATTGAGCGAACTGGTCATAATTACCATATAGATATTGGCTCTCAGGGCTCATAAAAAATTTATAACCTAAGTTTAGCTTAGACAATTCATTACCATTTGCATCATTAATTGTGCGTGATGAGCCACCAATCGTAATATCATTAGCCGCATTTACCCTATCACCACCAACAAACTGGTTCTCACTAAATAATTGGTTATAGTTGAACGTAGCAGTTGATGTATCAAACACAGGTAAATTACCTTGATACGTCGATGGAATATACAAATAGTATAAGCGCGGCTCAACTGTCTGAGTATACGAGCTTTTTTGAGTGCTCATATTCTTATCAAAATATAAGCTTCCATCAACTGATGCAATTGGTAAATTCAATCCTAATACACCATTACTTTGAGGGTCTTGAGGAGACTGGCTAACTTCATAAGTTGTAGAGTTATAACCAACCTTAGGTGTCACATACCCCCAAACATCTTGAAATGGTCGCGAGATACTTGGATATACATTTAAGCGTTGACCACTTTGTAAATCCGGACTATCAAAATAAGTATATGATGAGCCAAGATCCCACATTAAACCTGCACCCATATCTTGTGGTTTAGTAGTTAAATTAATTGCTGGATATTGCGAATAAATCGGTATTGTGTTAGGCGCGCCATACGGTAGAAGCGTCTGATATTGCTGTACTGCAATGGAAGCATTACCCCAACTTGGGTTGTAATTCATGAATACATTTTGTAACAAATTTACATTATCAGTAACCGAATAAAAATTACCAAAATCATTAAAATAATTTACATCAGACACACGATTGTAGTTATACCCCATACTCCAGTCTTTAACTGGTGTATATGTATCCGTACCATTATAATACCAACGATACGATGGTGCATCATCTCTAACGCTCCATGAGATTGGTAACTGTTCGGTATAAATTGAGCCAACGTTGTTTTTACTCATGTAACGAAACTCATCGGTAATCATAAAGCCTTGATTAGTCCAAACTTCGGGAGTGATTGTCATATCATAATTTGGCGCCATATTCCAATAGAAGGGCTCACCTATCATAGGACCAGTAGTACTATTACCACCAACTTGCGGTGTTAACCATCCTGATTTCCTCTGGCCTAATGGAAACTCTAAATAGGGTGAATAAAAAACTGGAATTGATTCATAATAAAATCTAGCATTTTTTGCATTACCTTCTGATGCGGCATAATCAGCATTAATTTTATCGGCTTTTAGATACCACGCAGGATTGTTTGGATCACACGCGGTCATGAAACCATTTGATACAGAGATATTGTTTTTATTCTGTAAATCAATCTCATCACCAGTAAACGTAAGGTTTTCTTTATTATAATATGCACGTGCTTGAGTAAATTTACCGCTATTTAAATCAAAATAGTATTCAGCCCACTTACCTTGA
>RXKI01000119.1 GCA_003962895.1 Neisseriaceae bacterium | reverse complement strand
TGCTAATAAATATCTAAAGGTATATAAAAAACAAATTGGTCCAGATCCAGGCTCAATTAATACTGCAAAAATCGGTGGGATAATTGCCAATAACTCAAGTGGCATGTGTTGTGGTACTGCTAAGAATTCGTATGCGACTATTCAAAGTATGCGAGCAATATTATCTGATGGTAGTGTTTTTGATACGCATACAGAAGATAGCATTAACCAATTTAAACAAAGCCATGGTGAATTACTAAATGCTATTAGTTCAATTCGTGAGCAAGTTATCAACGATACTGAATTAACGCAGTTTATTCGTAAAAAATTTGCAATAAAAAACACTAGTGGCTATAGCATCAATTCATTTCTTGATTTTGAGGACCCAATTAAAATACTTGAACGACTAATGATTGGCTCAGAAGGTACGCTTGGTTTTATCAGTAATGTGACGCTTCAGAGTGTGCCGAATTATGACTATAAAGCATTAAACTTGGTATATGGTAAATTAGATGATTTGATTAATTTAACGGTTGAAATTTCTAAGTTTGGTCTTTCTTCAGTGGAGTTGTTGGACTATTTCTCGATTCAATCAGTTAGAAATGAAAAGAGCATTCAAGAGTATTTGATAGATTTACCGAGTGATGATTATGCGGCTATTATGATTGAAGTAAGTTGTGAGAATCATGATGATTTAACCAAACAAATAGCACAAATTGACCAAGTTATTGCAAGGTATAAAATCATAAAGCAATTTGGTTTTATCCAAAATGCAAATGTCATGGCTACTTTATGGAAAGTCCGTGGTGGTGTATTACCAACAGTTGCAGGTGAGCGTCCACTTGGATCAAGTGTATTGGTTGAAGATGTTGCTGTTGAAATTGAGCGATTAGCTGAACTAGTCAAAGATATCCGTAAACTATTTAAAAATTATGGTTTTGATAGTGCAGCAATATTTGGGCATGTTTTGGCTGGAAATATTCATTTTGTAATTACACCAAATTTTAATAATCCAACTGAGCTTGAGTTATACGATAAATTTATGAAAGAATTTACAGAGCTGGTTGCACATAAATTTAATGGTTCATTAAAGGCTGAACATGGTAGTGGGCGGAATATTTCGCCATTTGCGCTAGTTGAATGGGGTGAGAAATGCTGGAATATAATGTGGGATATTAAGCATTTACTTGATAAGAAAAATATCTTTAATCCAGATGTAAAACTTACCAAAGACTATACGCTACATATGAAACATCTCAAATCATTTGAGAGTGTGGATGATGAAATAAATAAATGTATGGAATGTGGTTTCTGCGAGCCAGTGTGTCCATCACGTAAATTAACTTTAACTCCGCGTCAAAGAAATAGTGTGGCACGTAAGATTGTCAGCCTAACAGGTCTAGAAAAAGAAGAGTGGCAGAAGAAATACCAATATTACGGAATCGATACTTGCGCAACAACTGGCATGTGTCAAACTACTTGCCCAGTAGGAATTAATACTGGTAAATTTATCTTAAAGCAAAAACCTAGCCATAACGACATTGTAAATCATGCTAAAGAAATTAAAGTTGCCAAGTCTAAGGTGGAAGTGGGGAATGTTGCGGCTAAAGTAATTGGTAAACATAATCTAGAGACAGTGACTAAATTTGCACACAGTAAAGTTAAAGCAATTCCAATTTATCTATCAACTATGCCACGAGCTCAAGCACATAAACTTACTAATGAAGGCTCATCTCAGAATGCTGAAATTTGTTTAGTGCCAGCATGCCCAAATCGGATTTTTGATTCAGTACAAAAATATTCAGAATATCCAAGTAAGTTGATTTTGGAAAAAATTGGCTTTAAGGTTAATTATCTAGCGGATAATGAAAAGAGTTGTTGCGGACAAATGTATCGTTCCTCATGTAATCATATTCAAGAAAAAGCGTCAATTAAACAAATACATCAACAAGTAAATGATGCAGCTGGTTTTGCAATTATTGATAATAGCTCTTGTGCTGGATTTGCCAAAGATAGTGGAGTTAAATTGCTTGATATAAATGAATTTATTTGTAATAACGTCGATAAACTAAATTTAATCCAGAAATATAACAAAATCGCATTGCATATTGACTGTAGTACAGCTAAGCATGTATTTAACGCTAAATATCTTGAGGTGCTCCAGAAATGTGCCAAAGAAGTTGTTATTCCTGAAGGCGTCAAATGCTGTGGATTTGCTGGTGATAAAGGGTTTGTCGTGCCAGAATTAAATGCTAGTAGCTTGTCACACTTAGCACCACAAGTAAAAGATTGTGAGGTTGGTGTTACGTTTAATCGTAGTTGCCAAATTGGTTTAACTAAGCATGCAAAGATTGAGTATATTTCTTTTGTTGAACTATTATTAAGCTGTCTGCAAAAATAATTTAAAAATTTTTAACTATACCGCTTGACTCTCACGTTGCGTGATAAATTACATTATCGCTAGGAGATAAAAATGACTAAATATTGGACAATCAAAGAGTTTAGTAAAATAACTGGAGTTACTGTTCGTACTTTGCAGTATTACGATGATGAGAATATTTTAAATCCTCATCATAAAAGTGAAGCTGGTTATCGTTTTTACTCTAGCGAAGATTTACAAATTATTCAAAGAATAAGCGTTTTGAAATATGTTGGATTTAATTTAAAGCAAATCAAGTCTATTTTAGAAGATAACCAACTAGATTGGTTGAGTTCATTGAACTTACAAGCACGTATTATTCAAGATAATATCGTTAAACTTAATCAAAGCTTAGTTTTGATTAAAGAGGCGGTAAATCTTTATTCAAAAAATAATGAAATAGAATGGCAATCAATTGCCAAAATTTTAGAGGTATTTAAGATGACACATAGTAATATTGTTAAAGAATGGGCTGAACGTAATTTTTCTGTAGATGAAGTAAATTTCTTTGCAGAGATGAATTTTCAAGAGCGTAAAATAGAGAAAGAGAAGTTGTGGATTGAGTTATTTGCTGAAGCTAAATCATTAATGAGTAAAGACCCAGCATCTCAAGAGGTGCAGAGTTTAGCTAAAAGATGGATTGATTCAGCTGGTACTCAATATGCTAATAAGCCTGAGCTTGGTACAAAAATGTGGGAATTGATGAAATCTGGTGATATTCCTGCTGGTTTGATACCTGGTTATGAGCAAGATATCGTATTGTTTATGAATCAAGCAATCGGAATTATGTTTAGTAATAAACAATAAAAAAAGCCGCAAATAATTTTGCGGCTTTTTCATTTGTAATAAAGATGATTAGTCGTTTAATAATAAACTGATTGACTCTTCATTATTAATACGGCGTATTGTCTCAGCTACTAGATTTGAAATAGAAACTACACGTACTTTGCTACTCATGTTTGTATGAGGAATAGTATCAGTAATTACTACTTCATCAATGATTGAATCATCAATATATTTACGAGCATCACCAGAGAAAATTGCATGAGTTGCATAAGCATATACTTGTTTAGCGCCGCGCTCTTTTAGGGCTTCAGCAGCTTTACATAAGGTTTTTGCTGTATCAATCATATCATCTACGATAATACAATTACGACCATTGATTTCACCAATAATATTCATCACTTCAGCTTCATTAGCTTTAGGGCGGCGTTTGTCAATAATAGCTAAATCAGTACCTAAGCTTTTAGCAAACGCACGAGCACGAATTACACCACCCATATCAGGCGATACAATCGTTAAATCTTCATAGTGTTTGTTTTTAATATCTTGAACTAAAGTAGGTGATGCGTAAATATTATCTACTGGAATATCAAAGAAACCTTGGATTTGATCAGCGTGTAAATCAACTGTCAATACACGGTCAACACCAGCAGACATAAGCATATTTGCTACCAATTTAGCAGAAATAGGCACACGAGCTGAACGAGGGCGACGGTCTTGACGAGCATAACCAAAGTAAGGAATTGCGGCAGTAATACGCGCAGCAGAAGAACGCTTTAATGCATCTACTAAAACTAAGACTTCCATAAGGTTATCATTTGTTGGGAAACAAGTTGGTTGCAATACAAATACATCAGAACCACGAACGTTTTCTAGTAACTCAACGGCAATTTCGCCATCACTAAATTTAGACACGTTTGCTTTACCGATAGTTAAGTCTAAACATTTAGCTACTCGCTCGGCAAACATTGGGTTAGCATTACCTGTGAAAATCATTAGATTTTTACGCATTCGTTATTCCCCTTTGTAAATGTATATGCAAAAAAAAACGCATATCGATGTAACAACCACATTGATATACGCTCTTTAAATTGGCTGGGGTGGTAGGGATCGAACCTACGAATGCCGGAATCAAAATCCGGTGCCTTACCGCTTGGCGACACCCCAATTATATTCATCATGCGCAGTTAGAGACTGTTGATTCAGTGAGACTTGCTGCGAGATAGGTATTATATTTCATCTTTAATTTATTTGCAAGATGTTCTGCATCTTTTTTATCATGAAAAGTAAAATATACGCAGCTACCACTACCAGTCATAACTGGTATGCCAAATTCATTTTTATAGTTATTTAACTCACTAAATAATTGTTCTAAATCTGGATAAATACTCCGCGCAACTTTTTCTAAATCATTTTCACGTTGTGTGATTAATTCGCTAATACTTATATTATTTTTTGTATCACAATTATTTTGCGCAATGTTTAGGCTAGTAAATACATCTTTGGTTGAGATATGAACTTCTGGCTTCACTATTACAAAATACATTTGAGGTATTTCAATAGGGGTAATAATTTCACCGATACCTTCAACTAGAGCGTTTTTACCATAGATAAAAAATGGTACATCAGCACCAAGTTGTTCGCCAAGACTGGCTAATTCAGAAGTGGTTAAATTAGTTTCCCATAGCTGGTTTAATATAATTAATACAGTTGCAGCATTTGAGCTTCCACCACCCATGCCAGCACCTGATGGAATTAATTTTTTGATACGAATATTCGCACCAAATTTTGTGGCTGTATGTTCTTGAAGTAATGCGGCAGCTTTATAAGCTAAATCTTTTTGGTAAAACCATGCTTGGTTATGCTCAATTAAAGATATTTTGCCATTCTCGGTGATTTGAATATCAATCATGTCACACATGTCAACTAGACAAAATACGCTTTTAAGCAAATGATAGCCGTCTGGACGTTTACCTGTTATTTTAAGACCAAGATTTAATTTGGCAGGAGATAATACGCGATGAAATTTATAACTCATAAATTTACCAAGTGATAAAGCACAGTCTAAATTAACTGTGCTTTTGTTTAATTATTTTGAAGCTGAAGCATTCGACATATTCATGCCGCTCATATCTTGAGTTGACATGTGTTTATAGTTCATTGTATTGTGTTTAAGAACTTTACATGATTTCAATACTAATTTATCATCTTTTACTTCACACTTAACAGTTCTTTTTGAGTTGTCATCAAAGAACTTAACTGCTGAATCTTTTTTATTCTCATTGATTAAACAATGTTTTGACATTTCTTGGATTGACTCACCATTTTTGATATCTAATATCATGCCGTGTTTTTCACAGTGGCACTCTAAGTGGTTTAAATCAAGTGGAGGATTAATTGGTGCTACATTTGCTTCTGCAAAAGCATTGATTGATGCAACAGCTGCAAGTAGAGTAAGTAATTTTTTCATTGGTTATCCTTGTTAAAGTTACTTGGTTAGTAATAATAGTTTATCAAAAGCATCGCTAAATTGTTGTAAGCCATCTTTTTGTAGCTCTTCGCCGATGTTATGTAAATTGATGCCAGCATTAGCTATTTGTGCTAATTTATTATCAATTAAATTTAGGTCTTTGTTTAAGCGGTTTTCAGCAATACCGTGATCGCGGAAATTATCTAAAGTCGCATCAGGTACGGTGTTAATTGTTTCTGCACCAATTAGTTCTTCTATATATAGCACATCTGAATAATTTTTATTTTTGGTACCTGTACTTGCCCATAACAAATATTGTGGTTTAGCACCTGCTTGTTTAAATTTAGCAAATCTTTCACCATGAAATATTTTTAGATAGTCATTGTATGCCGCTTTAGCTAGTGTAATTGCAGCAGTACCTTTTAATTCTTCTGGAAGTTTATCATCAACAGCGCTATCAATTCTAGATAAAAAGAAGCTTGCTACAGTTTTGATGCTATCAATCGGTAAGGATTTGTTTAAACGGTAATCTAAACCACGTAAGTAAGCATCCCAAATCGCATTGACTTGCTCCAAATTAAATAATAGCGTGATATTTACGTTTAAGCCTTGTTTAACCAATTCTTCAAAGGCAACTACACCAGCTTTAGTAGCAGGTACTTTTATCATTAAGTTTGGTTCATTAACAGCTGCCCATAATTCAAGCGCACTATTTACTGTGTCACTAGCATCATGGCATAAATCAGGAGATACCTCTAAACTAACATAGCCATCTTCTTTATTTGATGATTTATATAAACTAGACATAATTTGACAAGCTTGCTTGATGTCATCAACTGCTAATTTTTCATAGCGTTGAAGCGGTGTTAAATCTTGCTTTTTTAGTTCAGTCAATTGTGTTTGATAGCGACTGTCTGTCGAAATTGCTTTAAAGAATATAGCCGGATTTGACGTAACTCCAGCAATTCCATCTTCAGCGACCATCTTCTGTAAATTACCTGAAGCCAAAAACTCTCTTGATATATTATCTAACCAAATTTTTTGTCCAAATTTCTTAATTTCTGCGATTCTACTCATCTAATAATTCTCCTGTTTTTCATCAAAGCATTATAACAAATGACATGAATATTGATTAATAGTTTTTATTGACGAAGAATTTTACGAAATCACTTTGAGCTAATTTGTCTTGGTTAGTTTCGCCATTTAAATTAACTACAGAAATTTTACCATGTCCGTGCCCTAATGAATTATCAATGTCTAATACCATACCAACAATTGCAATTTCCTTTTTGTTGCGTAAATCAGCAAAGTCTTTTAATGCTAGTTCAACTTGTTGATTGACGTTATTAATAACTGCTTCACTCCATTG
>RXKI01000107.1:7344-9763 GCA_003962895.1 Neisseriaceae bacterium | reverse complement strand
ATAAATAATGGCATTTTACTATGGCAAATACAGTGTTTACCAAAGAAGTATTCTGCATTGATAAATCCAACGCCACGCACTTCCATAAAGCCAATCCCAAAATCATGAGGAGAGCTTAGTAAAATCTCATCATCAACTAATGTGCCTTGAACTAAATCATCACAAATTAATCTATGTCCACGGTCAATTAGTTCTAAGCCAAGCTCACTTTTACCCGCGCCACTTTTCCCAACGATTACCACACCTTTACCAAATATTTCTAAGGCAATACCGTGTTGAGCAATTGATGGATATTCTTCGTTATTCTGATTCTGGTCGTTTGCCATTCCATAGACTTTCTAAATCATAATAAGCGCGCACTTGAGGAAGCATTACATGAACTACAACGTCCCCTGAATCAACTAAAACCCACTCGCCACTTCCTTCACCTTCTGAGCCAACAATTGAGATATCATTTGCTTTGAAATCTTGAAGCACACTATTAGCTAGAGCTTTTACTTGGCGGTTCGAGTTACCAGTACATACAATCATACGGCTAAATAAAGCTGATAAATTTGTAGTGTCTATTACTTGGATATTATCGCCTTTTACGTCTTCTAATGCATTTACTGCAATTTTTGCTATTTGTTCTACGCTTAACATTAATTTATTCCTTAATTATAAATTTTATTTTTTATTATATATGAATGCACGTCAGCATTCAAGTATTGGATAACATTTTGTTGTGAATTAATTGCTTGCCGAATTTGGGTTGATGAAATACTTATCGGCTCAAATTCTGTAATAAATATTTGTCCATTTTGTGTTTCATCAAATTCATGTATATTATGTACAAATCTATCTTGAGTGAACGATGCTAACTCTTTTTTCATTTGAGAAAAATCGTACTTTGGACGTGATGCAACTACAAAATTTGTATATTTAAAAAGCTCTTGCCATTCATCCCATATATCCAGACTAATTAACGAATCTCCACCAATTATAAATGATCTTGGTTGAATGAATTGTTGATTCATGCGTCTTAAAGTATCTACAGTTGGAGAATACTCATTCAAATTTACTTCTGAATAGTCAATTGAAAAATTATCACTATACTCTGAAGTAACTAATTCCAACATGGCAATTCTTTGTTCTGTTGTTGCTACAGGAGGTGCCTTATAATTTGGTAACCCTGTAATTGGCAAAAAATCTACTTTTTGCTTAAATAACTCGCTGATATATAGACCAAGTTTGAGGTGTCCATTATGAATTGGATCAAACGTACCACCAAATAAAATCTGCATTAAAAGATTATGCCTTGAGCTAAATTGGCTAAATATTCATTGTCAATATCTTGAGTAATATAATACCCATCAAAGCATGATGCTTCAAATTCGACTAAATTACTATTAATATCAGTAATCGACTGTTTAAGATCACTAAGTTCTTGGTAAATTATTTCATCAGCGCCAATAGCATCAGCAATTTGCTTCTCATCTTTATTATGTGCAATTAGATAGTTATGTGATGGCATATCAACACCATACACACTAGAGTGACGAATTGGTGGAGTTGCAACAGCAAGATAGACTTTTTTAGCGCCAGCATCTTTAGCGATTTTTACAATCTCACGAGAATTACGCCCACGAACAATCGCAATATCCACTAGCAAAATATTTTTATCTTTAAATTCAGTAATAATTGGGCTTAATCGATTAATTAAACTTGGTTCCTCATCAGTTGAAGACAACGTTTGACTATCACTCATTAAATGATTACGGACAAAACCCTCGTGGTAAAGCACGTTTAACTCTTCTGCTGCAGCAATAGCGATAGTTCGTGCAGAGTCTGGCACAGCAATAATAGAATCAATTTCTAAATGTGGGTATTTACTTTTAATTGTATTGGCAAGATATCTACCCATGTTTTTACGTGCTAGTTGAATCGGTACATTTTCCATAATAGAATCAGGTCGTGCAAGATACGCAAATTCAAATATGCATGGGCGTGTTTCACAGTTGCTAGCGCATTGCTCAAAACTAATTGAGCCATCTTGCTGAATAATTACCGCTTCACCTGGGTTTATATCACGTGAAATTGTAAAGCCGTTATTCGATAAAGTACAACTTTCAGATGCGAGCATATATGCAGTAAAGCCATCTAAGCCAACTTTGTACCCAAGAATTAATGGTCTAATACCAAATGTATCACGAAAACCAATCAAACCATAGTTAGCAATTAAGCTAACCACTGCATATCCACCGCTTAGACGTTTTTGTACATTTGTTATTGCTGCAAATATCTTTTTATTAGTTAATTTAGATTTCTGAGTCAAATTTTGAATTTCAGCTGCAAAGGCATTAGTTAAAACTTCAGAATCTGACATTGTGCGTACATGACGATGATTGGTATTAAGGACTTCTTCACGGAGTTTACTAGT
>RXKI01000107.1:1624-7294 GCA_003962895.1 Neisseriaceae bacterium | reverse complement strand
GTTGGGAAACGCACATGTCCAATACCGGCATTACCATTTAAGTATCCTAGGTCGTAGTCAGTGATTACTTGACGAATTAAGCCAACACCTTTACGTAGTGGCATTAAATGACCATCAAGTGTTGCCATGCCAGCAGCTTGCTGTCCACGATGTTGTACACCATTAAGTGCTTTATAAAGTAAATTTTTAATAGGGTAGTTTGCTACTACACCGACAATTCCACACATTTGATTGACCTTTTAAATTGCTTGGTGTACTGATTTAGCCACTGTATCTTCTAAATTTTTTACAGCATCCAGATTGCTAATTAATATTTTTACAGTTGGGGATAAGACAGGTGATAATAAAGATTCAGACCAGCTATGAGTTTTATCAATGCCAATCATCTCAAAACATATGATAATTAGACCAGAAATAATAACGCCGCGGGCAATACCAAATATAGCACCAACTAACATATTCATGCCACCAAGCCCAAAACTGCTAATAGCTTTATGAAATATCATTTTGATTATCGTCATAATTATTGCGATAGCGATAAATGCAATTAGATAGGCAATTAACGAACGGAGTAATTCATTGCTAATTAGTCCAGTAATTAAACCTTCAATTTGAGAGTTGTATTTCTTGGTAACAAATAATGCAAGAATCCAAGTGCTGATTGAGAGTATTTGCGCAACGCCACCTTTTAAGGTAGCCATTACCATTGATGTAATGATAATAGCACCAAAAAAGAAATCATAGTTTGTTAAATGTAATGCTGTCATATTAGTTATTGGTTAGTATTCCGCTATATCCATTGCCATTTAATTGCTGTAGCTTGGTTTTAGCAACATCAGTAGCGTATGGACCAGCTTTCAAACGGTATAAAGTTCCTTTAGGGGTTTGAATGGTTTGTACAGTTGCATTAATTCCTTTTGCAGCTAATTCTTGCTTTAATGAGTCAGCTTTCTCTTGTGAACTAAGTGCTGCTAATTGAATATATGATTTACCACCGCTAGTGTTAGTTGTGACAGTCTTAACATTATTAGCTTGATTATTTGATTTTTTATTATTTATTGCTGTTGATAATAAATCATCCGAACCATCTGTATCATTTAAGATGTTTTCTGGATTGTTTTGTGCTTTTTGCTTTTTAGTAGGTGTAACAATAATTGGTGCTTCAACTACAGGTTTAACTGCTTTTGGTTTGGTAACTGGTTGAGTCGTAGTATCATTTAAGCTACTAGCAGCTATGACCTTAACGTTATTTTGTTCATTTGTAGTTGGTTGAGTAACTGCTTGTTGAGTTGTCGTTTGACTAGTATGGCGCTGTACTACACCAGCTTTAAATCCACTTGTTGGGGCACTTGTATCATTTAGAATGGCTTCGGGATTATCATTAATTTCTGGTTGTGGCTCAGTTGACTCATTGCTTTGTGCAATAGTTGTGCTGGCATCAATTTTTGTATTATTAATTGTGCTTTCAGCCTCATTGTTTGCCTGAATTTCAACTACTTCTGGGCTAATATGAAGTGGCTTGATATTTGATGTAACTTTAAGTAATATAATCAATGTGATTAGTAGAACGACCACGCTACCAAGAAGTCTGCGGCGAGATTTTTCATTGTCGCGGCGTTGGCGATTTACAATTTCTTTTTGTGGTGATATTGGTCTAGTTCTAGGCTTCATAGTGTTATATTCTAATTTTTGTATATGTTAAATAACTTTGCTCAACGGTAATAAATGACCCAAATGAAACTAATCTTTCGTTATTTTGTAAACCATGATATCCATTTGAAAATGCTTCATTTATTGTTTGGCTGATAACTATATTATTTTTTTTGATGCCATGTGTAACAATAATTTCAGCAAGCTCAGCTACATCTGATGTTCTTGATGTGCTTAGCGGAGCAATATACCATTTATCAAAATGTTGAGTCGCAATCTCTAAAATTTTTTTATAGTCTTTATCTTGAGCAATCGCAAAAACTGCAATGTTAGTTTTTGCAAAGCCCAATTTTAGCATGTTTTTACACATTAGTTCAATTGCTTGTGGATTATGCGCAGTATCAAAAATAACTTGTGGAGTTCCTGCCATTACTTGAAATCTGCCAATTAGACTGGTTTGTAGTAATCCATTTTTAATTTGATTGCTACTTAGTGGGAATTTATTACGTAATTTGCCCAAAATCGCAATAGCTAAAGCAGCATTATAGATTTGCTCAGAACCACGCATACTTGGAAATGGCATGCTATATAGACTTATTTCAGGAGAAATAAAATCCCAACCATGATCATGTAGTTTGAAATCGTATCCATTACCTAATTGAATTAATTCTCCGGTAATTTTATTAGCGTACTCTTGTACACTATTTGGAATCGTTCGTGAACCAAAAAATGCAGGTTTATTAGTTCGATATATTCCAGCTTTTTCTAGGCCAATTTGTTCGACATTATCTCCAAGAGCATCGCAATGATCTAGCGCTACAGTTGTAATTGCGGATATTGTTGGCTCAAATAAATTGGTAGTATCTTTTGCACCACCAAGTCCAACTTCAACTATTGCAATATCAATTTTTTGTTCAATAAAATATAGATGAGTAGCTAACGTGAATGTTTTAAATATACCTAAATTTTCAGAAGATGCTGTTATTACACTTTGTAAATGATAGCTTAGAGATTCATCATCAATGGGTTTATTATTTAGTTTGATACGTTCATTATATTCAAATACATGTGGCGATGTATATGTGCCAACTTTGTAACCAGCGTTAGTTAACATTGTAGTTAGGTATGCACATGTTGAACCCTTACCATTTGTTCCACCAATTAAAATAATCGGGTAAGTTGGTTGGATTTTGAGCTTTTCTATTAATTTAATAATTATTTCATTATTGTTGCTAAAGTTATTTGATTTTAATAACTTATCAATTAATTGATTTTTAAGTGATGCCATGTCACATTTCTTAGTAAATATTTGTATGCCTCTAGTTCGCACGAATGTTTTGCAATGATTAAGTTTTTTGTGTTATACCTATTCTTTAGATTTATAATCACACACCATGATCCTATTGAGTACCAGTTAGTTATTTCGTATAATTCAGATTTGTTATTTTTTGATATTAGTATGTTTTGTATGTCAAATAATATTTCAAGTTTGCTATTGTTGGAAAAATTTTGGATATGATAAACTGTATAAATGATCATAAATCCAATTATTCCAAAAAGATTTAGTTTGTAAACTGTCGTACAATTACTGTAACTAATCAATAATACAATGCTTAACGAAATAAACGCGAGAACTATATAGTGTCTTAGCGTATATTTGAGATTTATGCTACAAAAATTTGTCATTTAATCTTTACAAATTAGTGAATGGTTTCGTGCTCTTCGTTTGTTTTGTCGTCTTGTGTAGAGTCGCTTTCATCTCCAGATATATCAATTAAAGTTGGTGATATTTCTACATCAAACCATTCCCAGAACATTTTTAATGTAAGTTCTTGTGGCCATAATTCTTGCTCTTCGCTCCATGAGGCTAGTTCCATTTGGAAAAGTGACTCATATATGTCATCAACAAATGCTACGCCACTTTCAATCTCATTTACTTCAGGAATTAGGTAAGAGTTACAGTCAATGCGAATACTTTGTAAATCAAGTAAAGTTTCTGAACTTGTTGCTAGACTATTATTGATCCAATCTAGAAATGGTTGTTTTGGCTTTAATACCACAATAGATCTTTCTACAACATAGAACATGATGTAACACCTTTTACAAAAATTTACAGAGATTATTATACCTTATTATAAGTGCAGCATTAGATGTAAAGCAGTATTGATTATTTATATTTTGAATTTATGATTTTTTGTGTTTTTTTGTAACGATTTATGCGCTTATTTTATGGTTTGAGTGTTTATTCTGCTTTGTATTTCCACTTAAGAGATAGTATTTGAATTTAAGCGTGTTATAATATTTACTGGTTTTCATACTTTCAAATTGTTTTTTAAGAGTAAATATGTTATGAATAAAAATTTATTTAAAAAAATTATGTTTGGAGTTGCAGCTTTTGCATCAGCTATGACTATATCAAGCTGTAGCCAAGGTGCATGCTCTCCAGAATCTAATGGTGGTGTCTCACTCAAAATTGTTGCGCCGTACCAGTATCCGGCTGGTATTCCTGTAACTGCGTATTTAACGATGTATAATACCTCAAAAACATAATGCTAAAAATTTGACGTACTCAATAGAGCAGTCTAGTAACACTACAGGTGTTGCTATCGATGTATCTGACGCTAATGTAAAATGTGCTAATATAGCAGCAAATTCAGAGTGTGTTTTTCCAGCTCATATTCCTGCTGGTTCTAAACCTGGTAGCTTTACTGTTTTAGTTACAGATGGTAGTAGTTCAACAAATACAAAATCTACAGTATCAAAGTCATTGCAAACAACGCTCTCTTTAACAGCAAGCATTGCATTGGCTAATGTGCCATCAACAAATGCTATAGGAAACTCTGCTAATGGTATTTACCCGCTTTATCAAAATGTACAAATTGGTACTCCAAATAAACCGACCATAGTTTCTATAGTTGCTTATGTGGAATCAATTGATGCTACTCAACCATTTGATACAATCAAATTAACTACAGGCGGTAGTTCACCTAGTGAGTTGACATATCAAGTTTCTGGTTCAAGTCATAATGGCGGTAATTTTACTTTGGGTTCATTGGTTACTTTTAATCTTGAAATACCAGCTGGGATAACTAATTATAATTTTTATATTTCAACATATGAGAGTGGAAATTTAGTGAGTACTAGCAGTAGTCCTTCAACAGGATGGCCTATTTCAATTACAAGCCCTAGCGTTAAGCAAGGTATATTAATGGTTCAACCAAATTTATTTACATTGTCAAATGAATCTGGTGCATCTAATTCAAGTCAAATTCTAACTTATACTAATATTGGTGATGCAGATGTAACAGCAATCACTCCTTCATCTAATGATAGTCAAGTAGTTGTAACTAATAACTGTCCAGTGACGCTAGCTCCAAATGCAAGTTGTCAAGTTATTATTGCAACTAATGCTGGTGTTGAATACAATAATAATTCGGGTAGTATTTCTACCAGTTACGGTAACTCTAGTTCTGAGCCTTCTGTGCCAGCTATTTCAAATTTTAGTAATACTGGCGCAAATGCTGTATTTGGATTATCACTGAGTTCTATAACT
This sequence comes from Neisseriaceae bacterium, assembly GCA_003962895.1. Taxonomy (GTDB): domain Bacteria; phylum Pseudomonadota; class Gammaproteobacteria; order Burkholderiales; family UBA11063; genus Aquella. The sequence goes on along the minus strand of RXKI01000107.1, from coordinate 2,091 downwards.
TGGAATTTTTCTGCCGCAGTTAGTTTGGAGAGTGTGTCAAACTTAGTAACTATTATGAATACTGGTAATGCGAATGAGAGTAACATTTCTTTTTCATTTGCTTCGAATAATTACTTTTCTATAGCTCAATCTAGTCAACCATCTGGTAACTGTTCCGTATCTGGTAGTCAAGTTACTAATACTTTAGCTCCAGGTCAAAGCTGTACTTTATTGGTGGTATATAATAATGCCTCAGCTACACCTTCAAGTAGTGTTACTATGTCAGTAGATTATACCTATGGTAATAGATCTATTGCTGCAACTCCGTCCACTCAAGCTATTACTTATGTAACTTATGATTTAGCGAGTTTGTCATCTAACCCTGCTTATTGGAGTACGCCAACAGTTATAGCGAATGGAACAGATTCTGCCACTCAGGTATTTACTATTAGCAATAACGGTGGTGGTGATGCATCAAATATTACTGC
>RXKI01000107.1:1048-1486 GCA_003962895.1 Neisseriaceae bacterium | reverse complement strand
ACCCTGATGAGCGCCGTCAAGTACTTTTAAATATTTCTCACACCATTCTTTAGCAGGTAGAATCGGCTCCCATTGTAGCCCCATTTCTAGCCATTTTGTAGGTATCTTAATCCACGCCACTAGATACCTTTAATATGTGTTTAAACCGCTTGATTTTAACAGGAATATTTGAGTAAAAAAACACCTCATCTCGAAATGGTAACGGAAATGTTTTTGGGAAATCTTTTAAAACCAAAACTTTAAATTTTTCATCCGCAACAATAACTTCCTTTATAGTTTCTATTCCCCAACGGACTAGGCCATATTTCTCTATCCTTTTTTCTTTTTGCTGCCCAGTAAAGACTAAATTAAAATATCGGGGCTTTAATCTAGCTAACAAGGCTTATAATCTCCTCCGGTGTCTTGCCGCTTTCAATAAGAGCTTGCATAGCGTCGTAA
>RXKI01000107.1:768-998 GCA_003962895.1 Neisseriaceae bacterium | reverse complement strand
GTGTAATGTCGGTCTGTATACTGCTAACCATCTTAGCGATGTCTTCATCCATCTCTTTACGAATAACATCCTCTGTCTTGCCAACAAACGAGTAAGGCCATCTTGAAAAAAAGGTACGCAAATAGCCAAAAATCATCATAACGGGTTCGGCCTGTCCCCGCCCAAAATCCTCAATCGGAACTAGCTTGCCTTTCTCTTTTGCCAAATCAAGCTCTTTTTGCTTAATTTCT
>RXKI01000107.1:576-718 GCA_003962895.1 Neisseriaceae bacterium | reverse complement strand
CGTTAATATCTTCTGCTTCAGGCGTAGATTGTTTTGGGAGCGGGTATTTGATAGGCGTAGAGCCTTTACCGAGAGAAGCATTAGCAGTCTTTACGTTCTCAAAATGCCAGTTCAAAACGTCAAAAAATGGGTATATTTGGAC
>RXKI01000107.1:0-414 GCA_003962895.1 Neisseriaceae bacterium | reverse complement strand
TTTTGCTTTTAAAGCTTCGAGGGCGGTCATTTTATCTTGCTTATTTGTATGAGATGCACTAAAACCCGCTTTGTAACGTTATGCTTGAAACAAAAAAGTCCGGCATCTATTATATGCCATTTTTCCGGCTTTTTTTTCCGACCTTGGTATACCCCGACATCACTCATATTCATTAATTCGGCGGTTTCGTGGGCTGAAAGCAACCACTTCTTGCTGTAGATGGTTTTTTTTGGCTTTCGCTTTTTGCTCTTATTTTTACCTATTTTATGCAATAGCATAGTAAAACCCCGTGTTTTTGACCATTTTGTATGTTATAGTATAGTTTTAAAGCTTAATGATTTTCAGTTTATTTTTTTGAAAACTGAAAATCAAAAAAAATCTCAACCATTGTGAGTCATCGGGGCTGTGCCCACC
>RXKI01000050.1:25588-31147 GCA_003962895.1 Neisseriaceae bacterium | reverse complement strand
AGATGGTGATGGTGCTACTGCAAATACTTCTTTCCAAATTGATCAATCAGCTGGTGGAGATCAGTCATCAATGATGATCGTTTATGAAAACGATGGATTATCTGTGGCAAATAACTTTACCGTTGAAAGTGAGTTATTACCAAATGGGTATGCTTTCATTAACCCTTCTCCAGATATTGCAGAAGCGTGCAGACCTAATATGACTTTAAATCCTGGTGAGTATTGTCTTGTATTCTTAGGTACACCGACAAGTACAGGTAATGCTAATTTTACTTTTAGTTCAACAGTTTTACCTGTTAGCTATACTGATGAGGCTGGTAGCTATACTAATCAAGCAATTACAAATGTATATGGTCCAACAAATACAGTATATGTAAATATTTACCCTTCATTTGTGATAAATACTTGGTTAAGTACAGATCCGAACTCGACTACACCCCCTGTTCCAGTACTTGAAAGTGTGCCTACTAATTCGACTTTCTACGTGATCTTCCAATCAAGTGGAGGTTATAATCCAGGTGAGTATGCGTCATGGGTACAATCTAGTGATTTACCGTCAAACTTAAATTGTAACGATAATACAACTTGTTTTTGTGGTGGTAGCACAAATGGAAGATGTGTCTCAACATTGAACTCAACTGCTCCATCTGGGGTTGTTGATATTCCATTGGGTGGTACGGCTGGTCCGATTACTCCAAGCCCACAAAAGGTAAGTGTTGTACCAACATTAACTATACCCTTGATTGGTAATCTAACAGTTGACTCATGTACACCAATTTCTGCTTCAACTGCATATAATGTAACTAGTGATACTCCAGTTGCATTTAATTTGGATCCAGCTGATAGCAATTATTATTTCTCTACTGCAGCAGGTGGAACTAAATCTTATTCTACTAGTTGTACAATACCAGCCAATGGTGATTCTCTTACGCCGCCTGTTCCTGCTAACAGTTGTTCTCCTACATTATTGTTATGTGGTGATGCAGTAGGTGTTGCATCATTAACTGGTTCTGCAGTGGGATATATTCCTGCTACGAGAGATGTTACATTTGACCCTTCTGCGCTGACTATTACTGCTAGTAATACTAGCATGTACTATGGTGATTCCTCTAGTGTAACAGCAACAATATCAAGCCCTGCGTCTTCAGCTGTTCTTGTGACTTTTACTGTCTCTCCAGCAGACAGTGGTAGTTATGGATTTAGTCCTACAGCTCCTTATTCTGCTACTTCGAGTTGTACTATTCCTGCTGGTGGAACAACTTGTAATGCTAGTACAGATTTTTACGTAGATTATGACATTTACGATAGCTATGGTGTTGTTATTAATGGTTCAGCTGCAGGGTTTAGTTCTGGTTCAGTTAATATAGCTATCTATATTGATTGATTTAAAATTAATTAACAAACTTATATTTTATAAAGCCGAGTAGATCTACTCGGCTTTATATTTGCATGATGAATGCAAATTACATTGTATGTTAAAATCAGATCTTATTACAAATTAAGATAGAAATATAATAATTATGGTCGCAAATATTTTACAAGATAAAGATGTAATTTACAATCGTGAATTGGGTTTGATCCAATTTAATCGTAGAGTATTGGCTCAAGCGGTTGATCCAAATGTGCCTCTATTAGAGCGCTTAAAATATTTATGTATAGTTTCGAAAAATTGTGATGAATTATTTGAGGTACGTGTTGCTCGACTTTTGAAATGGTCAAAGAGTAAACCACAAAAAGTTTTACCAGATGGTTTGACGGTGACTGAAGTCTTGGCGCAGTTACGTGTTCAGGTTGATTTACTTTACGAAGATTTATATCATATCTATAACGATATTTTAATTCCAGAATTAGTAAGTCAGAATATCAAAATTTTATCAGTAAAAGACTGGGATAAAGAGTTACACAAATGGGCGTATAATTATTTTATTAATTACTTAAAGCCTGTCTTGACGCCAATTGGCATAGATCCATCACACCCATTTCCTCGTGTACCAAATAAGAGCTTACATTTTGCTGTTGAATTAGAAGGTAAAGATCAATTTGGTCGTGCTTCAAAAATGGCTATTGTTGAAACCCCGCGCATTTTACATCGATTAATTGAATTACCACGTGAATTTGGTGAGAGTGGTTTTGTCTTGTTACAAGATATTATTCGCTTACATGTAAATGAATTTTTCTATGGCATGACGGTGCGCGGTTGTTATCCATTTAGAGTTACGCGTGGTGCTGATTTGGATGTTAAGTCTGATAAAAAGAATTTACGCGCCGCTGTAACCGATGAATTAAATAAACGAAAATACGCTCAGTGCTCACGCCTTGAAATTGATGTTTCTGATGGTGAGCCATCTGGTAAGTTTATTGATGATTTATTAGGGCAGTTTAACTTAAATTTACAAGATTTATATAAAGTTAATGGTCCAGTAAATTTATCGCGCTTATCTGATATTGCAAGCCTAGTAGATAATGATAATTTGAAGTTTATGCCATTTGCACCAGGCTTACCTAAAGAATTACAAAATGGTAATGATATCTTTAAAGCGATGTCAAAAGGTGACATACTATTACATACACCATATGAAAGTTTTGACCCTGTCGTTGAGCTTACTCGTAGAGCTGCAGATGACCCAGATGTCTTAGCTGTAAAAATGACAGTTTATCGTACGGGTATCGATTCAGAATTAGTGCAAAATTTGATTCGCGCTGCTAAAGCAGGTAAACAAGTTGTAGCATCAATTGAACTATTTGCGCGCTTTGATGAAGAAGCTAATGTGGAATTAGCAACGCAGCTAGAAGAGGCTGGTGCACACGTGGTATATGGAGTGATGGGGTATAAAGTTCACGCTAAACTTTTGTCAATAGTGCGCCGTGAAGGTAGTGAAATTAAGCATTATTTACATTTGGGAACGGGGAACTATCATCAAATTACGGCAAGATTCTATACGGATTTTGGATTACTTACAACTAATCCACGTATGGCGAGTGATATTGATAATATTTTTAATCAAATTACTGGTGTTGGTAAATCTGGTGTCTTAAATGAGTTATTTCAGTCTCCATTTACGCTTCATGACATGATTATGAAGGGTATTGAGCGCGAAACATTTAACGCTTTAAATGGTGAAAAAGCAGAAATTATTGCTAAAATGAATTCTTTGGTTGAGAATCAAGTAATTCGTGGCTTATATCGTGCATCACAAGCTGGGGTGAAGATTACTTTGATTGTGCGTGGTGCATGTGCATTGCGTCCACAATTAGCTGGTATTTCAGATAATATTACGGTTAAATCAATTGTTGGTAGATTTCTTGAGCATCATCGTATTTTCTATTTCTATGACTCTGGCAATGAAGATATATTTATCGCATCTGCTGATTGGATGAATCGCAATTTCTTCAAACGTGTTGAAACGTGTATTCCGATTTTGAATCCAAAAATTAAACGTCGGGTGATGGCAGAGGGCTTAACTATCTATATGCAAGACAATGTGAACTCGTGGATGATGAATCACGATGGTAGTTATGTGAAAGCAGAAGTAGTTGGCAAACGTATTTGTGCACAAGAGTATTTGATGAATAAACTTAAAGCTGTGGTTAAGCAGGAAACTCTAGCTGAACATCTAGAGCAAGGCATAGTAGAACCAGCAAATAGTGAGTCGCCAAAACAAGTCTTATCAGCAATTCGTGCCAAGTCATCGGTTAAACGTACAAGTGCTCCTACTCAGAAAGTAAGTAATGAAGTTAATTAAATTTGCAATTGTATTTGTATCAGTACTAGTTTTGTCAGGGTGTGGGTTTCACCTACGTGGTGGAGCTGATGACAACTACAAATTCCCATTTAAAACTGTTTATTTAGACTGTGGTACGCCAGCTATTTGTGATGGACTACGTAAAACTATCGTTAATGAGCGTCTTACAACACTTGTAACAAATAAAGAAAGTGCAGAGGCAATAATATTGGTTGATCATGAAGAAACGAATCGTTCGACATATGATTTTAATAGTGTTGGTCAGATTAATAATATCAAACTTACTTATGAAGTAACATCAGTTATCTTTGATAACAAAGGTGAGCAAATGATGCCTGATATTGTGGTGTCATCGCAAACATTGATGAACTATAATAATAGTCTAATTTTATCAGCGAATCAACAAGAAGCACAAAGCTGGGATACATTGCATCAAAATGTAATTACATCATTGATTCGTCGAATTGTTTATAGCCGTCCGAAATTAATTTCAACCAATGCAATTGAATCTAAATAGTTTCGAGAAGTTTAGCCTAACCGCTCATAACTCAGTTGTTTTGTCAGCTGTAGATGAAGCTGCTGGGTTACAAGATTATTTAGGTGAGCAATTATTAAATGAATTTCATGGTTGTCAAATTGAGAGTTTCTCAGTTGAGCGTGGCTTTGATTTTGGGACAATTATCAATTTATTTTCTGAAGGTTCTCTCTTTAGTGAAACTCAAATTGCAATAGTTAATTTTAAAACTAAACCAACAGCTGAACAGGCAAAGAGCTTGCTTAGTATTTATCCACTACTAAATGAATCAAATAAATTGATTATAAAGACTAGTAAGTTAGATAAGAAGGATTTATCTCAAGAATGGTTGGCTCAAAGTAGTGGGTATATTCAATTGGCTGGTACACTTGAAGAATCAAATTGGTTAATTCAAAACTATCTTAAAAAATATAATTTACAGATAGAAATAAATGCAAAGCAGTTATTGCTTGATTTAACTCAAGGTAATATCGTTCAGTTATTTCAAGAGCTTAAACAACTGCCTTTTTTATATCCTGCTGAATATTTAATTAAGCATGAAGATTTAGTTGATAATGTTAGCGATAGCAGTAACTATAATGCCTTTGGTTTATCAAGCATGTATTTACGTGGTAATCTTGAAAAATCTTTAACTATGCTTGATGGGATTTATCAAGCGGATAGTGATTTGATTTTAGTATTGTGGGCATTGAGTGAAGATGTGCGTAGGTTAATTCAAATTAAAGGTGCTATAAAGAACGGTAGTAACATTCGCAGTATTTCAGCAGGCTTAAGAATTTGGGGTAATGCGATTGGTGATTTTGAGCAAGCTAATGCCAGAATTAGTTATGCGACATTATTAGCTGTTTTAGATAAATTGGCTAAGGTGGATCTAATGATAAAGGGCTTGGTGCAAGGAAGTGCTATAGCTGAAATAAAAAATATATTGACAATGCTGGTAAAAGGTTAGTAAATGTTAGCAAAACTATTTTCATTTAAATTAAAAACTCTTGAAGTAAAACAAGAGGTAATTGGCGGATTTATTAATTTTATGGCAGTTGCATATATTGTTGCGGTTAACCCGTTAATTTTAAATGCTAATGGTGCTGGTTTTCCAATTAATGCAACTATTACATCAACGGTGCTAATTATTATTGTAATGACTATGCTTGCAAGTTTTGTGATTAAACTACCATTTGTATTGGCTCCAGGGATGGGGATAAATGCAATTGTTGCCTATACATTGGTTTTACACAATAAACTACCTGTCCCAACAGTACTTGGGGTAATTTTCTTCTCTAG
>RXKI01000050.1:0-25538 GCA_003962895.1 Neisseriaceae bacterium | reverse complement strand
TATTTTCGATAACCAAAATTAGGCAAATTATTATTACCGCAATACCGCAAACTATACAAGTTTCATTAAGTGCTGGTATTGGGTTATTCTTGTTTTTAATTGGGATTAAAAATATTAATTTAGTGGTAGCTAATCCAAATACAATTATTAGTGCTGGGCATCTATCTATTGATATAGTGCTTAGTTTAGTTGGATTTTTGCTCGCTATTGTTTTATTCATGAAGAAAAAATCATATGCTTTTTTGCTACCTATTATATTAATTACAGTTATTAATTGTGTTTTACACCCAAGTAGTTTGCCGAAAAATTTTATTCAGATGCCAGACTTTAGTCTGATTATGCAAATTGATTTGTTCGCTGCGTTAAAGCTTAGTCTATTACCGACAATTTTACTTATCTTTATTGTTAATTTTTTTGATGCAACTTCAACTAGCCTTGGGCTGTTATCGCAATTACACTTTAATAGCCCACAGGAAAAAGCACTTTATTTACGTAGAGCTTTAATTACTGACGGTGGTGCTGGTGTTTTGTCTGGATTAGTTGGTACATCACCAAGTGTGATTTTTGTGGAGTCTTCTGCGGCAATTCAAAATGGTGCAAATACAGGCTTGGCATCATTTGTTACTGCGCTATTATTTATTCCATTTATCTTTATGGCACCAATTATTGTAGCAATACCAAGTATTGCAACCGCACCGATTTTGATGCTGGTTGGTTTATTGATGTTTTCACATATTCGTCAAATTGAATTTAATCACTTTGAGGAAATGGTTGCCTCATTTTTAACTATTATTATGATGCCATTATGCTTTTCAATTACGGCTGGTGCTGTGTTTGGTATTATTTCATATACGGTATTGAAGTTGTTGTTAGGTAAACGTAAGGAAGTGCCAATTTCATTGATAATAATAACTATATTATGTGCTGGATGGTTTTTTGTTGAATAAAACCTTAATAAAAAGATATTTGTGATGTTTAAAGAAAAAATTTTATATTTATTCCATTGGGAAATTTTAGCAGTTGTTTTGCTAGATGTGATCTTACTGCCATTGGCTTTATATACTGCTGTATGGCTGCGTTTAGGTAGCTATTGGGATCATAAATTAGATCATTTCATGTGGCTTTTTTACTGTGTACCATTATGGACAATTCCAATACTAATCCATCTTGGCTTATATCGCGCACTAATTAAATTTTTTGATGAGAAAATAGTTTATATTGTATTTGTTGGCGTTTCATTATCTGTACTTATTCTATCTTTATTAATCTATTTATCTAATGCGCTTGCATTTCCACGCTCGGCAATTATTATTTATTGGTGTATGGCGACTGTTTATATCGGTGGTAGTAGGCTCATTTTACGCGGTATCTTGCGTAGATTTGGTTATAGTGAGGTAGATGCGAAATATGTTGGAATTTATGGTGCAGGTGATGCTGGTGTCCAATTAGCTAATTATTTAACGCATAATCGCGAATATAAACCATTGTTTTTTATTGATGATGATTCTAGTAAGTGGAGTAAGACTATTCGCGGGTTGAAAGTATATTCACCAAATAAACTAAATGAATTATGTGCTAAATATAATATAAAAGAAATACTATTAGCAATTCCATCAGCAACTACGCAAAGGCGTCAGCAAATTATTAAAAGCCTCGAATCTAGTGAGATTTATGTAAAAACCATACCGGCACTAGATCAAATCATTAGCGGTAAAGTTAAATTTTCTGATATTGAAGAAGTTAAAATTGAAGATTTGCTAGGTCGATTACCAACTGCTCCTGACAGTAGTTTGCTTGCTAAAAATATCACGAATAGAAATGTACTAGTAACTGGTGCAGGTGGTTCAATTGGTAGTGAGCTTTGTCGTCAGATTGCAGCATTGAAACCTAGTCTTTTGGTTTTATTAGACTCATCTGAGTATGCGCTTTATATGATTGAACAAGAACTATCGAATAAATTTGGGTTTTTAAATCTAGATGCTATTTTAGGTAGTGTTACTGATGAGGGATTAGTGTCTGAAGTTTTAGCGCAAAATTCTATTAATACAATTTATCATGCAGCTGCTTATAAGCATGTGCCAATTGTCGAAAACTGTCCACTATCGGGGATTTACAATAATGCATATGGGACATATGTAGTTGCAAATGCAGCGAATAAACATAACGTGGATAGCATGGTTTTAATTTCGACTGATAAAGCAGTTCGCCCAACTAACGTAATGGGTGCATCAAAACGTTTTGCGGAATTAATTATGCAAGCTTTTGCACATAATGCATCGCATACTGTTTTTAGCATGGTTAGATTTGGTAATGTCTTAGGTTCATCTGGATCAGTTGTTCCATTGTTTAAAAAGCAAATTGCTAGTGGGGGTCCAATTACAGTTACGCATCCTGATATTATTCGCTATTTTATGACTATTCCAGAGGCGGTTTATTTGGTAATACAAGCTGGAAGTATGGCAGTTGGTGGTGAAGTATTTGTACTTGATATGGGTGAACCTGTAAAAATTATCAATTTAGCTAAACAGATGGTTTATTTAAGTGGCCTCACATTAAAAGATGAGCATCATATCGATGGAGATATTGAGATCAAATATACTGGGCTTCGTGCTGGTGAAAAGCTTTATGAAGAGCTGTTAATTGGTAATAACCCATCAAAAACAGATCATCCGCGAATTATGAAAGCTAATGAAGATTTTATTTCATTGGAGCAGCTTATTGAAAAAATTAAGCAAATGAATAATATGATTGAAAGTCGTGAAGTTATAAATGCTTTGCAACTACTTAATCAAATAGTACCAGAGGCTACTATTAAGATACATTAAAATTTGTATTATGTTAAAATAATTGTCATATGTATTGTTCAAAATTATTAGATTGGTATATTTGTGAGTTTATCTAGGAAATATGGGGTTGTAAAATGCATTTTTATGTCTCAAGTATGGAATGATTAATTAAGTATATTGTTTATTTAATTAGTATTCTTCATATTTATCTGCCACTCTTCATTTCTAAACTCTCTCTTAATAATCAATTTTTGTAATAGACAATTTATTTTTCAATTTTAATTCCAGTTATTGCTTATTAGAGGGTTACATGGCACACTTAGAGAAAAAATTAGAATCTAGACATATTAATATGATTGCGCTTGGTGGTTCAATTGGAACTGGGATTTTCCTTGCAAGCGGTTATTCAATTTTTATCGGTGGTCCTGGTGGAGCGATGATTGCATATTTTTTAATGGCAATTATTGTTTATTTTCTAATGACAAGCCTTGGAGAAATGAGCACGTATAAACCTAGCTCTGGTTCGTTCTGTGACTATTCTAAAGTTTATGTTGGCGAATCATTTGGCTTTGCGATGAGTTATAACTATTGGATTAATTGGGCGATTACAATTGCCGCAGAAGTTTCTGCTGGCGCTCTTGTAATGGGATATTGGTTTCCACATATCAACCCTGTTTATTTTTCACTAGCAATATTTTTCCTTGTTGTGTTTAGCAACTTGTTTTCAGTTAAAGTATATGGTGAAATTGAGTATTGGTTATCTTTTCTTAAAGTTAGTGTAATTATTGTATTTATTCTACTTGGCTTATTTACTGTTGTAGATCATGTGCATTTTGGTTCTGATAGTTGGCATTTAAAGGATACTGCGTTTCATAACTGGAATATTGGAGATGCACCATTTCATCAAGGTTGGTTTGGTTTTATTTCTGCTTTCTTATTCGCTGGGTTTTCTTTTCAAGGAACTGAATTAGTAGGCGTTGCTTCAGGTGAAACCAAAGACCCAGAGAAAAGTATTCCAAAGTCTATTAAGTTAGTTTTCTGGCGTTTGACATTGTTTTACGTTTTATCAATTGGAATTATTAGCTTGTTATTGCCATATAATGATCCACTGTTATCACAACAAGATAGTATTACAGCTAGTCCATATACAATTATCTTTAATGAGTATGTAGGTAGATATGCTGCTGATGTAATGAATTTTATTATCTTAACGGCGTTAGTTTCTGCTGCAAATGCGAGTATGTATTCAGCTAGTCGCATTTTATGGTACATGGGTAAAGATGGATTAACTCCTGCCGTATTCAAATATGCTAATAAAAGAGGTGTTCCATTGCCAGCTCTTTTAGCGACTGCTGCAATTGGTTCACTTGTATTTTTATCATCATTTATTGGTAATGGTACATTCTTTAGTTATGTAGTACAGATTTCTTCATTATGTGGCTTCATCGCTTGGTTTGGGATAGCACTAAGCCATTATAAATTTAGAAAAAACTATTTACCTAAAAATGGTGGTATGAATGCCTTAAAGTACAAAGCCAAGTTCTATCCGTTTGCCCAAGTAATATCTATGATTGTAATAGTGTTTATAGTTTTAGCACAATTTATAACAATGAATGGGCGTTATGATGCTTTTGATTTTGTGATGATTTATTCATCAGTGATTTTATTTTTTGCAATATTCTTTGGGCATAAAATATATAGAAAAATGAAAGCCAATTAGAATAGAGAATGCCAGAGTTAGAATCTGGCATTTTGTTTTAGTGTTTTGAGATATTAAAGGTTTATGAGTAGAATTTTATCTGAATATTCAATTAAGCAAGTGATTTGCTTATTTATTATTTCGGCAGTAATGTTTATGGAAAACATTGATGCTCATATATTGAATATTGCTATTCCACAAATGGCAAATACATTTGAAACTTCGGTATTCGTTTTAAAACTTGCCGTTACTAGTTATCTCATTGGCTTATCAATTTTTATTCCAATTAGCGGTTGGGTTGCGGATAAATACGGTACGCGCACGACATTAATTTTTTCAATAGTTTTATTTACCGTATTATCTTTTATTTGTGGTATTACTAATTCTGTTGCCATGCTTGTTGTTTGTCGATTATTACAAGGTGTTGCAGGTGCTTTTATGGTGCCAATTGGTAGGCTGTTACTACTCAAAATATTTGATAAATCGCAGATGGTGAAAGCCTATACGATAATGGGCATTCCTGTGATGATTGCACCTATTGTTGCACCTATTTTAGGTGGTTACTTGGTTAGTTATTTTTCTTGGCGCTATATATTTTGGATTAATTTGCCAGTTGGTTTTTTGGTGTTACTTGCAACGATTAAAAATATTGATAATTACAAAGAAATACCAGACAAGTTTAACTTAGTTAATTTTATTTTTCTGAGTTTGCTAATTTGTGCAGTTTGCTTGTTGTTAGATATTTTATTACTTGCAGAATTTCCATTATTCATAAAAACAGCTTTGGCTGTATTTATTGCTATAGTTGGTATTATTTATTATTGGCTTGAGAGCGGTAGCAATAATCAAGTTATCAAGTATCACTTATTTAAGATAAAAACTTTCTTTGTAACTTTTTTTGCAACAATAATTGTTCGGGCATCTCTTGGTGGTCGGGCGTTTATTATCGCAGTGTATTTAGAAATATGTTTTCATTTATCTGCATTTGAGGCAGGATTTTATTTTATTTGGATGGCAACTGGGGTACTTACATCGCGGACAATTGTACGTAATTTTCTTAATAAACACGGATTTAAGAAAACATTAACTATATCAAATGTCGGTAGTTGCGTTGCTATGTTAATGCTATTATTTAGCGGTAATTTAGGTGTGGTGTTTTATATTGCGCTTTACTTAAATGGTTTCTTTGCTTCAGCACAGTTCATGTCAATGAATATACTTTATTATGCTGATGTACCAAAAGAAGATTATAGTGCTGCGGTTAGTCTGGTAGCAACATGGCAACAACTCGGTACTTCTCTAGGAGTTATTGTTGCAGCTGGAGCATTACATGTGTTTAGTGGTGTTTTTGGTCATGGATTACATTCAACTCATCCATTTTATTTAGTATTTATTATGCTAGCGTGTATAAATTTATGTAGTCAGTTTCTAATTCATCGCTTAAGTGATGCAGATGGAATGAGTTTATTGAAACCACAATCTATTTGATATTAGTGGAGTAGTTTCGTGCAAACAAGTTTTATTAATTTTGAGTTCCCAACGTTTGGTTTGTCAATAGAACATAATGATAGAGAGCTTATTTTAGCTAGGTTTTATAATCCAGAAACAGATGTAGTTCCTACAATGCCAGATAGGCTAAGCGGTTTTGCTGACGAGGTAGTTCGACAATTAAAATCTTATGTGAAAGATAGTAAATTTAAATTTGATTTGCCATATACTCTTAGTGGGACTGAGCATCAGCTTAAGGTTTGGCATCTAATGGAAAATTTAAAGTCTGGTGAATGCGTTACCTATGGTCAAGCTGCACATGAAATAAAGTCAGCGCCTCGTGCAGTAGGTGGAGCATGTGGTAAAAATCCATTGCCGGTAATTGTGCCATGTCATCGAATTATTGCCGCAAATAATGCACTTGGTGGATTTAACTCAGGTAACATTTTCTTTAGTCTTGGGATTAAGAAGTGGTTACTCGAACACGAGGGTGTTTTTATTACGTAGTATGTAGTTAAGAATGCTGAATACATTAGATGTAGAAGTGCTATAATTTACAGTTATTGTAATGCGATAAAAAATATAGTTTGGGATTTGATGCAAGTAGTTAAAAATAGTGCAAAAATTGGTTTATTTGCTGCCATGTTTATGGTGACAAGTAATATGTTGGGCTCTGGTGTTTATATGCTTCCTGCATCACTTGCAGGAATTGGTGGCGTGTCATTAATTGGTTGGGGTGTAGCTCTAATTGGGGTTATTGCATTAGCTTTAGTTTTTGCTAAATTAGCAGTAATTTCACCAAATGGTGCTGGTCCATACTCTTACGCACGTCAAGCTTTTGGTCATTTTGTTGGCTATCAGACAAATTTCGTTTATTCATTAGCTAATTGGATTGCCTTAGTTAGTATGCTAACTATTATAGTTGGCTATCTTGGGAATATATTTCCTATTTTTAAACACATCGTTATTGCTAGCGCTACCCAGATAATAATTATTTGGTTATTTGTATTATTAAATATAAGTGGTGCAAAAATTGTTGGCTATGTTCAATCAACTGCATTTATATTTGCGATTATTCCGCTACTGTTTGTTGCTGTTGCCGGTTGGCATTGGTTTGACATGAAGACTTTTATGGATGGATGGAATGTTACTGGGCAAACTCCTGTAGCTGCGGTTAATGCGTCGTTTAATAATATTATGTGGGCATTTATTGGTGTTGAATCAGCTTGTGTTTCTGCATCAGTAGTTAGTAATCCAAATCGAAATATTCCACTTGCAACATTATTTGGTGTATTGGTTGCATCAATTATATACATATCTACTTGTACTGTTATGATGGGTATTATTCCAAATCATCAACTTGCAACTTCAAGTGCTCCTTTTGCTGATGTACTTGCAATTATTTTTCACTCACATGCGGCTGGAATAATTATGTCAATAATTGCAATTATTGATGTGTCTGGTGCAATGGCTGGTTGGACTTTGGTAACTGGGCAAACTGCTCGTGCAGCAGCTGAAGATGGTTTATTTCCAAAGGTCTTTGCCAAAACTAATAAAAAAGGTATGCCTGTTTATGGTTTGATAATTTTAGCTTTTGTTATGAGTATCATTGTTGTTTTGACTGCATCGCCTAGCGCGCAAGAGCAATTTAATAAAATTATTACTATGTCGGTAATTTTATATCTAATTCCATATATTTATTCTGCATTTGCGGTAATGGTTTTAGGTATTGATAAAGTAGGGCATAAAGCCTATTGGTTATATTCATCACTTGGGATAGTTGCTGCAGCATTTTGTATGTGGTCAATTTTAGGTTCAGATAAGCCTTTGACTGTATGGGCATTTTTAGTGATGATATCAAGTACAGTATTTTATGCATTTAAACATATTCCAAAGAAAAGTAAGGTATAAAGATTAATGAAAGAATTAACAGTAAAGCAAAGACAGTATTTAAAAGGTTTAGCACATGATTTACAACCTGTGGTTATGGTTGGAAATAATGGTTTGACTCCTTCAGTTGTGCGCGAGATATCAGTTAATTTAGAAGCGCATGAATTAATTAAAGTAAAAGTACTGGGTGATGATCGTGAATTTCGTAAACAATTAGTTGACGAAATTTGTGCGCAAACACAAGCTAGTTTTGTGCAACATATTGGTAAATTGATTGTATTATATAAAGAGAATGAAAAAGCAAAAATTTCATTGCCAAAATAACGAACTAAGGATAAATTATGGCACGTTATAATGTTGCTGTTTTAGGTTGTGGTGCAATTTTTTCAAGACATTTGGCTGCATTACAGAGTAATAGTCAAGAGTATAATTTTGTTGGTTATTTTGACCCAAATATTCAAGTTCAGCAAAAATATAAGTCAGAGTTACCTGAGCAAAAATGTTATTTATCAGAAGATGATTTATTTAATGATAATAATGTGAATTGTATTGTAATTCTTACACCAAGCCATTTGCATTATTTTCAAGCTAAGCGAGCAATTTCATTAAATAAGCATGTAATAATTGAAAAGCCAGTTTCATTTTATCCAGAGCGTGTTCTAGAGCTTGAGAAATTAGCTAAAGAAAATAATGTTGAGATTATGTGTGTTTTGCAAGTACGTCTTAATCCTTCAGTAGCAATTATTAAAAAAGTAATTGAGCAAAATTTATTAGGTGAGTTACGTAGCAGTTCATTGGTTCAGCGTTGGCAGAGACCTGTTGATTATTTTACTGGGTGGCGTGGTACTTATGCTGAATGTGGTGGTGTGCTGTTTGAATTTGGAATACATTACTTAGATATTATGCAGTACTTACTTGGTGTGCCTAAAGTTAAAGCTGCTACATTTTATAATACAAAATATAAAAATACTGAAGTTGCTGATAGTGTTTATAGTTTATTGGATTTCGGTCATTTTGGAGGTACAGCAGAAATTTGCTTGACTACTGAGCCACACAATATTGAGGTTTCATTAATAATTTGGGGCAGTAATGGATTTGTGAAACTAGGTGGTAAATCACTGGATCAAATTATTGAAGCAAAATTTGCTGATGAAAACCTTCAAAATTCTTACAATAAAATTTGCTCAGACGTATTAGGCTATACTATAGATAACCAAGTAACAATAGGTGCGTGTCCGCATCATCCTGAGTTATATCGTAGGGTGGTTGATGAAAAGGCATTATTTAATGTTGGTGAAACTTATAATGTTATTAAATTAATTTCAGAAATTAATTCGTTCTTATAAAAAACTGTATGAAAACATTTCATTGTCGTACTTTAGCCATTGCTGTATTAATTATTTTCGCGATGCTATTGCTACAACGTGTGGAATCGTTATCAATTTCTACACCGCATTTTGCCATAACTCATAATTACTCTTATAATCCTGAAAGTAATTATTCAGAGTTATTTGAGTCACAATTAATCCCTCAACCAGCAGGTGTTCCGGCTGCACACAGTTCTTCTTTTGTTACTTTATCAAATGGTGATTTATTGGCTTTTTGGTTTGCTGGTACAAAAGAAGGCCGTCCTGATGTACAGATTTGGATGTCGCGCTACCATAATGGTGTTTGGTCACAAGCTAAATCTGTGGTAAATCCCTCAATGGTATCTCGAGCTAATAATCGTTATGTTGTAAAATTAGGTAATCCAGTTGCTTATGTAGATGCACATAGTGTTCTACATTTATTTGTTGTATCAGTTAGTATGGGCGGATGGTCTGGCAGTAATTTGAATCATATGATTTCTAATGATGAAGGTGCCACATGGAGTGAGCCAGATCGAATTGTGGTTAGTCCATTTTTTAATGTTAGTACATTGGTTAGAACATCACCTGTTGGATTATCAGATGGTGGATTTTATTTGCCTGTTTATCATGAGTTTATTCGCAAATATCCAGAATTATTAAGATTTGATGCCTCGGGTAATTTTGTTAATGTAATTCGTATAACCAATAAAAATAGAATGTTACAGCCAAGTGTTGTGCCTATTAATAGTACTGATGCGGTTGCCTATTTACGTAATTCAACCTTAGGTGACGCGCCAAAAAATATTTATGAAGTATTTACACATAATGGTGGACTTAGTTGGGATAAGCCAATTGCAACAAATTTATTTAATCATGACTCTTCAGTTGTTGGTCTTAATTTACAAGATGGTAGATTCATGATGATTTATAACCAAGTTACACGTGGACACTTATGGTTAGCAATATCAAAGGATGGCTTAAATTGGCGACCATTCTATCAATTGGAAAATAGTGATTTGCATGGTGCTGAGTTTTCCTATCCTGATGCGCATATAAATGGTGATACTATAGATATTACTTATACATATAACCGCAAAGAAATTAAACATGTTAGGTTTAATAAGAAATGGCTAAACCACGAGGCAAATAATGCTAGTAAGTAATAACGAATTATTATTGGTACAGGATTTATTACAAGATAGCATATTAACGCTTTCTTTAGCAGTATTAATTATTATTTTGAGTCAAGTTTATAAGAAATCTTTTTTTGTAACACTTATTTTCTTTGTTGCATTACTTAGCTTAGTTAACTTAGTACCAATTTATCGTGGAAGTTCGTTAGTCCAATTTGTGCGTGGTGGAATTGGGGACGTTAGTGTTGCTAGCGGTGTGCTTTTGATTATGCTGGTATACAGATTGTTTGGTATGCGAAACTCACTTGAACTTTTTACCTTTTTTGAGCGTCTATTAGTGGTTGTGCTTGGAGGGGTGCTCTATTTATCTGCATTTGGGTTCATTAGTTTAGACGTTTATAGCTTTGGTTATATTGAAAATGCTTTTAGTTTAAGTGCTTTTGTAGCTATAATTTTTGTACTACTTATTTTAAATTTAACTTTAGGCTATGTTTGGTTAATAGCTTTTATTGGTTATTACTTTCATTTGCTTGAATCACATAATTTATGGGACTACATGTTTGATCCAATATTTTGGATGGTGATGCTCAGTGTGTTTATCACTAAGTATACGTCTATTTTAATATACAAGAATAAAAAAGCTAGAGATTAACTCTAGCTTTTTGTGTTATTAAACTTGTTGAATACCAGCAACCAACCATTTAGCAGATTCATTATTAATTGGCTTAACAAAACTCCACATCTCTTCAAATTTACGTTCAGGAGTATTTGGATCATCGCTTACCATTGCGGTAAACACTACTGATGCTATATATAGACTACCTTCTTTGGTTGCATCAACTAAGTTACAATCTAGATTATTAAAATCAGCAACATAATCATTAGTAACAACACTTTCTTTAATTTCATTATATAGCTCTGGTGTCATATACTTTGCAATTTCATTAATGTTTTCTGCATTGTTCATGCTTTGGATATGTAAGAACATACCTTTAGCTTGGCGGATAAAATATACCGCCTCTAAGCCATCTGGAAGGCGCTCAATCGTATTGATAACTGGTTGAGATTGTTGGTTATTGATTTCTGCAGAGTTAACTTGGTAACCTTGCTGATTGGTATATTGACCTGGTGTATATGTAGCAGAATTTTGTTTAATATTTGGAATTTCAAAATTATTTTGATTATTACTCGGTTGATATCCTTGCCCAGCCGGCTGGTTAATTGTATTACCAGCTTTTTTTCTGAAAAACATCATACCTAGAGCAAAAATAATAGCAAGTATAGCAATTATACCCCATGGGAATTGTTGAGTATTCGCAGGTGTATTTACCATATTAGTTTGTGGATTTGTCACTGCATTATTAGAATTGTCTTGAGTGGTATTTTGAACAGCAGTTTGTTGATCTGGTTGCTGAGTATTTGCAGTATTGTTTGCTTGTGCGTTATTAGCGTTATGACCATCACTCATTGCACTACCTAACAAATATCCACCAGCAGCACCAACTGCAGCCCCAGCAAGGACACCACCCACTCCAACTCCATTACGTTGATTGGTCGGTTGCTGTTGAGTATTGTTGTAACCAGTATTATTTACTTGATTATTACGTGCAGTGTTTTGATTGTTGATATTAGAG
Source organism: Neisseriaceae bacterium (assembly GCA_003962895.1). GTDB lineage: Bacteria > Pseudomonadota > Gammaproteobacteria > Burkholderiales > UBA11063 > Aquella. The sequence continues at coordinate 13,559 of RXKI01000050.1, read as the reverse complement.
TTACGGTTATATTTTACTGAACTACGTTGCATGCCATAACTACGTGATTTACCTAAAGTCCCGGCATTTGCAATATTTTGAATTCCAATTAAACTAATTGATAGCATTAGTACTGAGAGTTTTTTAGATATTTGTTTCATTTATCTTTTTACCTTTTTATAAAGTTATTTTATTATTAAAATGTTCGATTGTTTTACTTGTAACGATACGGCCACGAGGCGTACGCTGTAGTAATCCTTGTTGAATTAAATATGGTTCAATCACATCTTCAATAGTATCTGTAGACTCACCAATACTTGCGGCTATGTTATCTAGTCCAACAGGCCCACCATCAAATTTATCAATAATGGCACTAAGGAGTTTACAGTCCATTAAATCTAGTCCAATCATGTCTACATCAAGCATAATTAGTGCTTTATTAGCCGTCTCATTATCAACAATGCCATTGTTTTTTACTTCAGCATAATCACGCACTCTACGAAGTAATCTATTAGCAATGCGAGGTGTTCCACGAGAACGCTTCGCTATTTCTAGAGCTGCATCTTCATTCATATTCATATCAAGTAATTGTGCTGATCGTTTTACTACGATAGTCAATTCTTCTGGGGTGTAAAATTCTAATCGACCAATTATACCAAATCTATCACGTAGTGGGTTGGTCAGCATACCAGCGCGAGTTGTGGCACCAATTAATGTAAATGGTGGTAAATCAATTTTTATTGAACGTGCTGAAGGTCCTTCACCAATCATAATGTCTAATTGAAAGTCTTCAAGAGCTGGGTATAAAATTTCTTCAATAATTGGTGACATACGGTGTATTTCATCAATAAATAACACGTCATGTGCTTGTAGATTAGTTAATAGTGCGGCTAAATCACCAGGTTTTTCTAAAACAGGACCTGATGTTTGTTTCAAGTTACTGCCTAATTCACGAGCAATAATATGTGCCATTGTGGTTTTACCAAGTCCAGGTGGCCCAAATAAAAGTACATGGTCAAGTGCCTCTTGGCGTTTTTTTGTCGCGTGAATAAATACTTCTAATTGTTCTTTGACTTTTTCTTGTCCAACATAATCAGACATTGTTTTAGGGCGTAGCGCACGTTCTAATACTTCTTCAGAGTTATTTGTTGTTTGAGCTGAAATAAGTCGATTATTACTCTCTATTGGAGAGCTTGTTAAATTATCTGATTTAATCATGTAGTTTATTAATTTATAAGTGATATGTTAATAGTAAATTATACTATGTAACGATAATATAGATATGGTTAATAAAAAAGACGCATTATTAAATGCGCCTTTTAGTGAAATTAGTCAGTCTTAATTATGCTTTTGATTTAATATAATCAATAGCTTTTTGTACTGTTGTAATTTTTTCAGCTTCTTCATCTGGGATTTCGCAATCGAATTCTTCTTCTAAAGCCATTACTAATTCAACTGTATCTAATGAATCAGCACCTAAATCTTCGATGAATGATGCATCATCTTTGATTGTAGCTTCATCAATACCTAATTTTTCAGCAACAACTTTTTTTACTTTAGCTTCAATATTTTCCATTTATGGACCTTTCGAAAAAATAACTTTTATCAAAACAAGCTTTTAATATAAATTAAATAACCGCTTTGCTATTAAGTCAATATAGTAATTGATAAAGACAAGTTTCGTCAATTAAAATTTATGCTGCTGTGCACCATAGATAAAAAGAGTGTATGGTATGTGAAATAAGGTAAAATAATGTGTTTATTATATGTGTATTATTTGAAAAGAAATTAGCTAAGCATGAGTGATACGTTAGATATTTGTTATTTGGATGAGATAATCATTGAAGGTACTACCATTGAAGGTAAGAAATTTCGTCCAAGTGATTGGGTTGATCGTTTATGCTGTATTTTAGCTGACTTCCATGAGAAAAAATTTGCGTACTCGCCTTATTTACGACCAATGGTATTTAAAGATACTCAGTGTGTTGCAGTAAAGAGGCAGCTTGCAGATAATAACCCAAAGGTATTTGAGTATATCATGCAGTTTGCTAATGATAATAAACTAGTAGTTACTGATTGTGCTAATTTCATTACTAAAGCGAAAAGTGCATAGATGAAAAAAATTTTGATTCTAAACGGACCTAATTTAAATTTATTAGGTAAAAGAGAGCCAGGTGTTTATGGCTCAACTACGTTAGATGAGATTGCATCTAGTATTGAATTATTAGCAAAGCAAAATAATATACAAAGCGAATTTTTTCAAACCAATCATGAAGGTGTGATGGTTGATAAAATTCAAGAGATTTTATTACAGAAAAATTTGGTAGATTTTATAATAATTAATCCGGCGGCATGGACACATACTAGTGTGGCAGTTAGAGATGCATTGCTTGCAGTAAATGTTCCTTTTTTAGAGGTTCATTTATCTAATGTACATGCACGTGAAGATTTTAGGCGTCATTCATATTTGAGTGATAAAGCAGTAGGTGTTATTTGTGGTTTAGGCGCGTTTGGTTATAAAGCTGCGCTTGAGTTTGCGATAGATTTTTTGAAAAAAGGACAATAAGATGGATATTAAAAAAATAAAAGCAATTATTGAGATGGTAAAAGAATCTGGTATTGCTGAACTTGAGATTGCTGAAGGTGAAGATAAGTTACGTATTTCTACGGCATCATCAGTAGTTACTAATGTTCAACAATTTGCTCCACAACCACAAGTTGTTCAAGCACAAGCTCCAGTATCTCATGTGGCGGCTGAAACTCCAGTTAAAGTTGAAATATTGGGTGAGACAATTAATTCACCAATGGTTGGAACTTTTTATCGTTCGCCATCTCCTGAAAAACCTTCATTTGTAGAAGTTGGTCAAGAAGTTAAAGTTGGTCAAGTATTATGCATTATCGAAGCTATGAAATTAATGAATCAAATTGAAGCTGATAAAGCTGGTGTGATTAAAGAAATTTTAGTTAAAGATGGTAGTCCAGTTGAGTTTTCTCAACCATTATTTGTTATTGCTTAAGATTAATTAAGGCTTTAAACTATGTTTGAAAAAATTCTAATTGCCAATCGTGGTGAGATTGCACTTCGCGTGCAACGAGCTTGTCGCGAACTTGGTATTAAATCAGTTGTTGTTTTCTCAGAAGCAGATCGTGAAGCAAAATATGTCAAACTGGCTGATGAAGCAGTTTGTATTGGTCCGGCTCGCTCTGCACAAAGTTATTTAAATATTCCATCACTAATTGCGGCATGTGAAATTACAAATGCTCAGGCAGTTCACCCAGGGTTTGGTTTTTTATCTGAAAATGCTGAGTTTGCTCGTCGTGTTGAAGAGAGTGGATTTGTTTTTATTGGCCCACGTCCTGATGCGATTGCGACAATGGGTGATAAGGTAAAAGCTAAAGAAGCGATGATCAAAGCTGGTGTGCCTGTGGTGCCTGGTTCGGATGGTGAATTACCTGAAAATGATGATGAAGTAATTGAGATTGCTCGTAAAGTTGGCTATCCAGTTATTATTAAAGCGGTTGCTGGTGGCGGTGGCCGTGGTATGCGTGTAGTTCACGAAGAGAGTGAATTAATTAACGCATTACAGATTACTCGTAGTGAAGCTAAAGCTGGTTTTGGTAATCCTGCGGTATATATGGAACGCTACTTAACTAAGCCTCGTCATATTGAGATACAGATATTAGCTGATGAATATGGTAATGTAATTTATCTTGGTGAGCGTGATTGTTCAATGCAACGTCGTCATCAGAAAGTTATTGAGGAAGCTCCTGCTCCTGGGATTACAGAAGAAGAACGTCGTAAAATTGGTGAAGCATGTGTTGCTGCATGTAAATTGATTCGTTATCGTGGTGCTGGTACATTCGAGTTTTTATATGAAAATGGTGAGTTTTTCTTCATTGAAATGAATACTCGTGTACAAGTTGAGCATACAATTACGGAAATGATTACTGGTATTGATATAGTTAAAGAGCAGCTGTATATTGCAAGTGGTGAAAAATTACGTTATACACAAGACCAAGTTAATTTAAAAGGTCATGCGATTCAATGCCGTATCAATGCTGAAGATCCATTTACGTTTATTCCATCTCCTGGTAAAATTGAAGCATGTCATTTTGCAGGTGGTTATGGTGTGCGCTTAGATTCTCATGTATATGCTGGATACACTGTTCCTCCATATTATGATTCAATGATTGCAAAATTAATTGTGCATGGTGAAGATAGAGAAACAGCAATTCGCAAGATGCTAGGTGCTTTAAAAGAAACATCATTTGTTGGTGTTAAAACAAATATACCTCTTCATGAAGAAATGTTACATGAGAATGGATTTATCCGTGGTGGTGAATCAATTCATTATTTAGAAAATTATTTGAAAAATAAAAAATCTAAATAATTTGCACGAATTAAAAAAGAGCAACTATTTGTTGCTCTTTTTTAATGTGATTTGTTCATAATATATTCAGTAAATGCAAGCCCTATTGATGATACTAAAAATGTTATGTGTATTGCAATCTGTAGCACTATTTGCTGACTAGAAGTCTGTGATAAATTGATGAATGATTGTAATAGGTGAATCCCAGAAATTCCAACTAGAGCAGTTGATAGTTTGATTTTCAATGTGCCAGCAGAAATATGATCTAGCCAATCTGGGCGATCTTTCTCATTTTTCAAATCTAACTTATTCACAAAAGTAGAATAGCCACCGATTATTACCATAATTAATAAGTTGGCAACCATGACGATATCAACGAGGCTCAGGATACCCATCATTAATTCGCTCTCAGAGATGGTATTAACATGCATCGTTAAATGCACTAATTCAACCAAGTAGCGATATGTATATAAACATCCACCAAGGATTAACCCTAGATAAAGTGGAAGTTGAAACCATTTGCTAAATAAAATAAGATTAGCAAATGTTTTTTCTGTGCGATTCATAATTATCCTTATGTTTAAATGAATAATAGCTGCCAATATTATGACAGCTATTTGAGTTAGATTACGTACTAACTATGCAATTAATGTATTCATGCGACGAATGAATCCAACTGGATCATCTAATTGAATACCTTCGGCTAATTGCGCTTGTTCAAAAATTACTAAAGCTAAATCATTAGTTACAGTCTCATCAATTGAAGACTCTAGTTTATTTAATAATTTATGCTTTAAGTTAATTTCAAGCGTTGGTTGCATACTTGGCATTTCTTGACCAGCTTGACGCATCAAACGCTCAAGTTGTAAACTCATTGCGTTGTTATCAACTACCAAACAAGCAGGCGAATCAACTAAACGAGTAGTTACAACAACTTCTTTAACTTTACCAGCCAATGCAGATTTGATTTTCTCTAAAATTGGTTTAGCTTGTTCTTCTTGTTGTTTTTGTTCTTCTTCAGTTGGTTTAGCATCATCTAATTCACCTAAATCAAGTTTACCTTTAGCAACTGATACCAATGATTTTTTCTCAAATTCATTTAAGTGACTAGAAACCCATTCATCGACACGGTCAGTTAATAATAATACTTCAATGCATTTTTGCTTGAATATTTCAAGGTGTGGGCTATTTTTAGCTGCATTATAACTTTCAGCAGTAATGAAATAAATCTTGTCTTGACCATCTTTCATGCGAGAAACATAGTCATCTAAACTAACTGTTTTAGCAGCGTTATCATTGTGAGTTGATGCAAAACGACATAATTTAGCGATGCGCTCTTTGTTCGCGTGATCTTCAATGATGCCTTCTTTGATTACTGGACCAAATTCTTCCCAGATTTTTGCATAATCTTCAGGTGTATTTTTCACAATATCTTCCAACATGATTAGTACTTTTTTAGTTGAACCTGAACGAATTGCATCAATATCACGAGATGATTGTAAAATCTCACGAGATACGTTTAATGGTAAATCTTGCGAATCAATTACACCACGAACAAAACGTAAATAATTTGGTAATAATTTTTCAGCATCATCCATGATGAATACACGTTTTACGTATAATTTAATACCATAACGGCGATTTGCATCATATAAATCAAATGGAGCTTTGCTTGGGATATACAATAATTGAGTATACTCTTGAGCACCTTCCACACGTGCATGAACCCATTTGATTGGATCGCTGTAATCATGAGAAATGTGTTTGTAGAATTCTTTATATTCTTCATCAGTAACATCATTTTTGCTACGTGCCCAAAGTGCATTAGCTTTATTAACTGTTTCTAAATCTAATGAAATGATTTCTTTGCCATCTTTATCGTGTTCTGGCATTTTTTGCATTTTGATTGGGTAATTGATATGATCTGAGTATTTACGAATAATTGAACGTAAACCCCAATCAGATAATAATTCATCATTGCCATCTTTTAAGTGTAGAGTGATTTTAGTACCACTACCATCTAATTTATCGGTGTGTTCAATACTAAATTCGCCAGTACCATCAGATATCCAACGTACCGCTTTGCTAGTTGTTTCACCAGCTTTTAGCGTGATTAAATCAACTTTATCAGCAACGATAAATGCAGAGTAGAAGCCAACCCCGAACTGACCAATTAAATTAGCATCTTTTTTCTCATCGCCAGATAATTTATCTAAGAATGCTTTAGTGCCTGATTTAGCAATTGTACCAATGTTTTCAATTACTTCATCGTAATTCATCCCGATACCATTATCTTCGATAGTGATTAATTTAGCATCTTTATCAAAGCTAACTTTAACTGCTAATTCTTCGCCTTTATTTAATTCTGGTTTAGATACTTGTTCGAAGCGCAGTTTATCAATTGCATCTGAAGCGTTTGAAACTAATTCACGTAAGAAAATCTCTTTATCTGAATATAAAGAGTGAATCATCAAATTTAATAATTGTTTAATCTCGGTTTGAAACGACATTGTTTTTTTATCAGACATTTTCAATTCCTATAAAATAATTTAACCTAGACTCTATTTGGGGTAGAAAAAAAATATTTCAAGTGCTAGTTAGATTTTTTACAGAAATTTCCAGTTTGCTGATAATTTTTCATTATCATGTCTGTATAGTCTGCAAGGATTTGATTAGTCTTTTTATAGAAATTTTGACTCTCGCCAAACGCATCAGGAACTTCGATATATTTGCCTGTTGCACACTCTGATATGGTGTAAATTTTGGCTTTTAATTGAGCTTTGTCTTTACACATCTCTGTCCATTGTTTTAGGCTATTTGCTGATAAATCTCGGGTTTCTAAATTAGAATCTAAACACTCTCTATCGATTAAATTGAATAAGAGCTTGCTATGTGAGTTTGTCATCGTCAAAACTACAGCTGAGTTATTAATATCTTGAACTGTCGCTGGAGTAGGGCGTTGTAATGCTAGCTCATTTTTTGTTGCTTCATGATTTGCAAGGATAATTTCTTCAGCAAATTCTTCTGGCACTTGCTGATCGTTTGGATCAATACCAGACCCACGTGAAAAATCATTAATGATTGAACCATAGTTTTTACGCGTGTACCACTCAGCCATCACACTACGTCCACTATTGCCACCACAAACAAACATGATATTTGGCTTAGTTTGCTGAGATGTTGTGGTTGTGCTCTCGATATTTTGCGCAAATGACATTGCTGTTATGCAGCCTAATGACAATAATAGAATCTTTTTCATGTTTATACTTTCTTATTAAAATATTTTTATAGTGCTTTGTCTAATTCAGCTTTAACTAAGTGAACTTGCACACCATAAACAATTTGTAAATTTTGTTTGCTTAGTTTCACGATACCAAGAGACTTAGTTGATTTGATTTTGGCTTCATCAATCATATCTGTATCTTTTAATGCAATTCGAAGCCGTGTTATACAGTTATCTATTGATACAATGTTATCGCGTCCACCTAGCGCATCAATGATGATACTTGCACGCTCAGTTACATCTGCAAGCTTTGTATTATCCATAGTGGTTTGAGTCGGTACCGCATCTTGAGTTTCTACTTCGCCTTGCGTAGCGATTGTTTCATCTTCACGTCCGATAGTTTTTAAATTAAATTTTAAAATCACGATCTTAAATGTGAAGTAATACAGCAAGAACCATGCGACACCCAGAGGCAGAATCAAATACCATTTAGTTTTAGTACCCTGTAATACTCCAAACACAACCAAGTCAATCAGATTGCCATCAGTATTACCAATTGTAATGTGTAGTAATGATGCCATCATGAAGCCTAAACCTGTGTAGATTGCATGAATTAGGTATAAATATGGTGCGGTAAATAAAAATAAAAATTCTAACGGCTCAGTAATCCCAGCAATTACACATGCCACCACTCCACTGATTAAGATGCCTTTTATTTGAGAGCGATTTTCAGGTTTTGCAGTATGATAAATGGCCAATGCTGCACCTGGTAAACCAAATAAAAATGTTGGCATCTTACCTTGTGATAAGAATTGTGTTGCCATTGGATTAAATTGGGTCGTGGTATGATCAGCTAATTGCGCGTAGAAAATATTTAGCGCACCATAAACCATATTGCCATTGACCAACATTTCACCACCAGCAGGGGTAAAGCGAATTAGAGCAACTAAGATATGATGTAAACCAAAAGGTAATAATAATCTCTCACCCATACCAAAAAAGAATGGCGCGAATATTCCAGTTGAGACTAATGAGCGACCCGCTGCATTAATTAGATGTGCAACAGGTGGCCAAATAAATGGAAGTGCTAAACCAATTAAACTCATAGTGAAAGCAGTGACTATTGGGATAAATCTTGCACCTGAAAAAAATGATAGTGCATCTGGTAACTTGATTTGATAATATTTACGATGCAAGTTATAGACAATTAGCCCAACGATAATTCCACCAAGTACACCCATATCAACAGTCTGAACACCTAAGATAACTGTTTGTCCATTATTGATCAATGTGCCGCTTGATGCTAATAAATTCTGCTGTACCAGCATAAAATTAGCCGCATTGTGCATCATAAAAAATCCAACAAACCCAGCAAATCCAGCAACACCTTTTTCGTATTTAGCTAGTGCAATCGGGATGGCTATAGCAAATAATGCGGGTAAATTCTGAAAGCCAAATGCACCAGTCATAGCTAAAAATTTAGCAATAAAAATAACAATGCCATTATTTAAAAATGGCAGAACTTCAACTAGCTGAGGAGTCATCAAAGCTGAACCAATACCAAGCATCAAACCAAGAGCAGAAAGCAATGCTACAGGTAACATGAATGCTTTACCTAAGTTTTGAAAGAAATCCATTGAAATAAGTTTACGCATTATAAAACCTCTATTTGATTAAATGCTTGTTCTAAATCTGCAATAATTGTACTCGCATCAAGTAATCCTAGTGCTAGACGAATAATGATGTTTTCACTTTGTGGTTTGCTAAATTCTGAGATGTCTTGCACCATAACTAAGTTTTCAAATCCACCCCAACTAACTGCGATGCTAAATGTCTTTAGGCTATCAATAAATTTTTTGATTTGAGTTGTATTGTTTGTTGTCAACTTTATTGATAATAAAGACGTGATACCAGTTGTTTGAGATTGATATAATTTTCTATCTTCTTCATTATAGGCTAATGGATGTAATACTGCATTGACTTTGTTATTACTTTGTAAATAGCTTACAACTTCTTGAGTTATGTTAGCTAATGTTTCTAAACGACTTGGCAGTGTGCGAAGTCCTCTAAGTAATAAAAATGCGTCATTTGGGCTAATTACTGAGCCACCTAACTTAAATCCTTCTTTATCAATTTTTGCTAATAGTTGATTTGATGTAACTACTGCACCAGCCAACACATCGCTATGCCCACCTGTGTATTTAGATAGTGAGTAAACCGCAACATCAAAACCTAGTGCTAACGGCTTTTGTAAAAGTGGCGTCATACAGGTATTGTCAATAACTGTATAGATGTTTCTTGATTTAGCAACTTCTGCGATATATCTCAAGTCAACTACATTAAAGGTCATCGTGGCAGGTGACTCAGTATAAATTATGCGAGTATTGTCTTTGATAAATGAAGTTAAGTTTTTAGTATCAAATGATGAGATAACATCAAAGCTAATATTGAATTTGGCTAAAACTTGTAGATACTCTTTGGTCGGACCATAAATATCATTAATCACTAAGACGTGATCACCTGAATTTAACAACGCAAATAATGTAGCGGATATTGCACCCATGCCAGAAGAGAAAACTCGACATGTCTCACCTTGATCAAGCTGTGCTAACTTATGCTCTAAAACCTCAGTAGTTGGGTTATTGCCACGAGTGTAACAGTACGACTTTAATTCTCGCTTTTTGTACGCGATGTAGTCGTCAATGGTATCAAAATGAAAAATTGAGTTTTGGTAAATCGGCGGATTTACTGCTTGATTTGGATAATGGTTATCAATCAAGCAGATTACTTTGTCTTTAGTGGAGATTTTTGTTTGCATAATATTTTTTTATAATTTGATACCTTTATTAACATGCTAACATACATTTTAAATTTTCCGAATTTATAAAATCATGTAACTAAAATTAGAAACAAAAATATAAGGTTTTCATAATAAATTCCCTTGATTATTAATTATTACCGTGTTCCATTTAAATCTGCTATTGCAGCTTGTAATACTTGCCAGCAAATTATTGCTGTATGTTTATCTGGATTAAAATTTTGAATAGCCTGTTGCCTTGGGTGAATATAATTTCTAAACTCTCTTATTGAGTGACTAAAATTTTTAACGTCTAATTTTATGAAATTTAATTCATAACATGCATCAATTAAATTACTTAAAGTCCAATCGTGTAATTGTTTTACATTATTGTCTTTGTTCTTGGGTGCACATTTTGATTCATTAAATTTCTGTGGATACATTGTGGCTAAATTTAATAAAATTCCTTCTAAGCTACTTCCGCACAAGAATATTACTGACAATGGCATATTTGTATTTAAGCCAAATTGAATTTCATTAATTCTTTGATTAATTACTTTTTCAAGAGTTGAATCTAAGTTAAGCTTTTGAATAGCGATATCATTAAATTTTATTTTTAAAAAATCATCTTCGGTTGTTGAATTTGTAGATGATGAATTTTCATATTTCAAAAGAATATTTTTTGCGTTTTCTAAATAAGTTTTATCGAGTTCGATTTTATTAAATTTAGCATATTCTAGTAAACCGTATATTACTTTAATAACTAAAGTAACTTCTTCTAAACTCCAAAACGCACGCAATCTATTCATTTTAGAATTAGAATTCAAATTATCCGTACAATAAGACAAGTATTTATTATTTTCGATATCTACTTTATATTCTTTGAAGAAGTTACTAAAACTCTTATTAGTAAAATCTAATACGTGTCCATCACGATTAAATAATTTATCAAAAACAGCTTTCTCATTATAGTTTAGAAGTTTCATATTATGTTTTGTCTTAATGTTTTATTAAATATGTAAAGCCAGTTCATGAGGTATTCTTATATTTATTTTTAATGTATTGACATTGGTTATGATGATTTAGAGTGGGTTGTGATCATTTACCGATGCAAAATTTACTGAAGATCTCCCCAAGTAAATCATCAGCACTAAATTCACCAGTAATTGACCCAAGTGCAGTATGCGCATAGCGAAGCTCCTCAGCTAATATCTCAAGCTCTGACCAATTGTTAAAAGCATTATCTATATGGGTAACAGTTATCCGCATCGCATCAAGATGGCGAGTTCTCGCGATGAATGTATCGCCTTGATTATTCTCCCATCCAATTATTGAGAGTAATTTATCAGTCAATAAATTCAGGCCATTTTTGGTTTGCGCAGACAGGTGCACATGTATGCTATTGTCAATTTCCTCTAGCTATGCCATTTGATTGGTCAGGTCAATTTTATTATGCACATAGATGATTGGCATCTGAGTAGTGATTGATTTAATGATGTCACTTTCAGTTTGACTAATACTATGTTGATGATCGACCAATACTAGGCAAACATCAGCATTATTAATTGCCTGATATGCACGCTCGATTCCTATTTGTTCAACTTTATCATTTGTTTCACGAATCCCCGCGGTATCGATAATATTAAATGGTATACCATCAATAATAATTTTTTGTTTAACGATGTCGCGAGTAGTACCAGCTATATCGGTCACAATCGCTACATCTTCATTAGCAAGCGCATTTAGTAGGCTTGATTTACCGACATTTGGCTGACCAACGATAACTATATTTGCACCGTTATTTAAAAGTACGCCTTGCTTGGTTGAGTGAAGTAATTGATGAATTTGTGCACGAATATTGGTTAGCTTATCTTTGATTTTGGCGTTAGCGATAAATTCAATATCTTCTTCAGGGAAGTCAAGAGTCGCTTCGACAAACATGCGTAGATTAATTAGGCCATCATTGATTTGATTGATGTGATTAGAAAATTCACCTTTAAGCGCTTTTAGCGCACCTTTTGCACTTGCTTCACTCTCAGCATGAATCAAATCTGCAATACTTTCGGCTTGGAGCAAGTCAATTTTGCCATTAAGATATGCACGTTTACTAAATTCGCCAGCTTCAGCTAGTCGACAACCTAATTCAATACAGCGTTTAACTAGCATATTCATGACAACAGGGCTACCATGAGATTGGATCTCTATTACATCTTCGCCTGTGAATGAATTGGGGTTTGGGAAATATAAAATTATCCCAGAGTCAAGTATCTCTTGGTGTGTATCAAATAAATCAACGTAATGCGCATAGCGTGGAGTAAGCTTAGTTTTTTGGCATAATCCATTGATGATGCTATCGAGATTAAATCCAGAAATGCGAATAATCCCAACACCAGCATAGCCATTTGCAGTTGCAATTGCAACTATATTATCACGAGTATACATATTGCTAATTCATCAAAAAGAATAAGTGCTAGAAATGTTTTGACCGCTGATATTACACAGATAGAGCCATAAGCTTGGCATGTTTGAGTATCTGCGAATAATATCACGCATTTTTTTAATTTTGTACTCAGGTAGTTCTGTGTTATTGCTATATTCATGAATTAAATTTAACAAAATAAGCATTTCTAAATGCTCATAAAACTCATCAATTTGTATATCTTGAGGTATTTCTTTACCTCGATGCGCTACCCAATCTGGCACGACAAACTCCAATAATTCAGCTTCAGTTTTCTCTAAGTTAATATTTTGGTATAAATTTCGCATAAAATTATTATATTCTTGTAGAGATAAATATTCGTTAACTTGTTTATTTAATTGAGATATTTCGTTTAGGATTGATTGCTTATCTTCTTCTTTGATATCGCCAAGCCAATTGCTATTTGCTAGTTTAAAATCTTGATTCATTGTGTTATTTAATAATGTTAATTTAAGTAGTTATTGTAGCATGTGCAACAATTGATTTAGGTCACTAATCTTATAACGCAAACATGCTATAATCACAGCTTTATTTGTATATTTATTTATCTTCATATGCCAAAACATAACTTAAAAATTTTAATGCTTCTTACCACGATTATTGCTGGTACGAGTGGTTATGTTTATGCAACTACATTAGATGATCTAGCAAATACGGATAATCAAACTATTGGCTCGCAAAATATGTGTAGCATTGACGATGATCAATGGT
>RXKI01000051.1:7391-7579 GCA_003962895.1 Neisseriaceae bacterium | reverse complement strand
TGGTAACTCAGATAGTTTTGAGGTAGTTAAACAAGCAAATACTTGATTAAACACATTAGCGGATAATTTATGAAACTCTTCTAAGAATGTCTTTACTTGTCCGCAGAACATCCCAGAATTCCATTGATAGTTACCTGATTCAACATACTCCGTTGCAAGCTCTAAATTTGGTTTTTCAACAAATCGTT
>RXKI01000051.1:0-7341 GCA_003962895.1 Neisseriaceae bacterium | reverse complement strand
AATGCAGCTGTATCAGTAATTAAATGATCTGCAGCTAAAATTAGTAAAATTTCATCATCAGAGTAGTGTTGCTTAGCAAACATGGCAGCAGCCAAAACTGCGGGAGCCGTATTTCTACCAAATGGTTCTAAAACAAAATCGCAAGGAACTTTTTTGTCATTGATTTGCTGGTACTCATCTTGCATACGAAAATGCAATTTCTCATTGGTAACAGTGATAACACTAGTTATAGATTGTGATAAATTAGTTGCACGAATAAATGTGCTTTGTAATAGGCTATTACCATCAGATAATTTTAGAAATGGTTTAGGGTCTGATTGGCGAGAAACTGGCCATAATCGAGAACCAGCACCACCAGAAATAATTGCAGTTATCATTGTAAATTTCACCAAGAATGATTGTTTAAATTATAAGTAACATTATACTATAATTTACACTTTACTAAACTACAAATCAAATTTGTTATGTGATTTAGGTGTATAATATAAGTTCAAATAAAACACTAAAGATACATAAGAAAGTTGATTATGAAAAAGTATATGCTATTGTTACCAATTTTGGTTACGTTATTGATGAATGGTTGTGTTGGTGGAGATGAAGAAGGCGGAGGAGGAATTTCTCCCAACCCACCTCCAGGACCATTGCCAGAACCAGGTAAAATTACTTACGCTTTAATTGCAATTACTGGAGCTAATCAGATATATTCTGCGCCAATTGATGTTAATGGAAATTTATTATGGACTCAAGGAAAATATACTGCTACTAATGTAGCTTGGCAAAATCCATATTACATTATTGTTGATAGTACCAATACCAATGCATATATCGCTGATGCACCGCTTGGTACAGATGGCTCAGTATATAAATGTGCATTAAATAATAATGGAACATTAACTAATTGTAGTACTATAATAAATAACATTCAGCGTCCAGTCTCGATGGCATTGCAAGGTAATTATTTGTATGTAAGTAGTGCGGTAACAAATGGTGCTATATCTGCTTGTAACCTTGCTTCAAACCCAGTGTCATGCACAATTCAGTCAGCAACTAAGCAAAGTAATTTAGAGCCAGTTGGCGTGGCAGTAAATGGTAGTAAAGCATATGTAACTTATGGGTGTGTTGGTGCAGATGTCTGTACTAATGCCAAAAATGCATTATTCAGCTTTGATTTAAATCCAAATACTGGTAATATTTCTAATCCATATCGCTCAGTACTAACTTCAACATTATCTAATCCAACAGATCTGGCGGTTAATCAGAATTATTTATATATTTCAAACTTCGCATTTAATAGCGTTTCACAATTATCGACTAATTTACTTGATAATGGACCAGCAGTTAGTACAATATTTAAAGGTAATTTTGAAATTTCAATGAGCCATAATGGTAAGTTTGCTTATATAATTAATGGTGCTCGACAAGGAAAAAATAATATAAATGGCTATATTTCTAAATGTACTGTTCAATCTAGTGGGTTACTAAATAATTCATGTACTCCTTTAACTGATCCCGTATTAAATCAACCATATGGAATTGCAATTACTGGTGAATTATAAAAGATTTTACTTTTAGAGCCAGCTATTAAAGCTGGCTTTTTGCTTTTAAACATCTAATATGCTAATATATTTATTTAAAAAATCATTTTAATTAAGAGATAAAAAATATCATGAAGACATTTCGTAATAAAATATACAACAACATAACTGAAACAGTTGGTGCAACACCATTAGTTAGGTTACATAAACTTGAAAAAAAATACAATTTACAAGCGCAAATAATTGCTAAGCTAGAATTCTTCAATCCTTTGGCTTCAGTTAAAGATCGTATTGCACTTAATATGGTTGAGCAAGCTGAAAAGCAAAATTTAATTAATCCAGATGACACAACTCTAATTGAGCCAACTTCAGGGAATACTGGTATTGGTTTGGCTTTTGTCGCTGCGGCAAAAGGTTATAATCTTATTTTAACTATGCCTGAGAGCGTGTCAATAGAGCGTCGTAAGATGATTTATCACTTGGGTGCAAAATTGGTTTTGACTCCAGCAAGTGGCGGAATGAAAGCTGCAATTGAAAAAGCTAAAGAGCTAAATGCAGAAATAACAGATTCGGTTATACTTGGTCAATTTGATAATCAAGCAAACCCAGAAATTCATCGCCAAACTACAGCTGAAGAAATTTGGGCAGACACTAATGGTGGTGCTGATATTCTGGTGGCTGGTGTTGGGACAGGTGGTACGATTACTGGGGTTAGTCAAGTATTGAAGTCACGTAAACCATCATTCAAAACCTATGCAGTAGAACCCGCTGCAAGTCCAGTTTTATCAGGTGGTTCTCCATCTCCTCATAAAATTCAAGGAATTGGTGCTGGATTTGTACCATCTATTTTAGATACTAAAATAATTGATAAAATTATTCAAATCTCAGATGATGATGCAATTAATACTTCACGCGAACTTGCTCGGTTAGAGGGCATTCCAGCGGGTATCTCATCTGGTGCAGCAATACATGCAGCAATTCAAGTAGCCCAAGATAAAGAAAACCATGGTAAACAAATTATTGTAATAATTCCATCATTTGCTGAGAGATATTTATCAACTGCATTGTTTCAAGAACCTGAAACAGAATAGTATGTTCTCACTAATCAAACATTTTCAAAAACAAGACCCAGTTCGTCCAAGCTTCTGGGAAGTGGTTCTTGTTTACCCTGGTTTTCATGCGATATGTTTACATCGCGTTGCACATTACCTGTGGATAAATAATCTTCGCTTAATGTCACGAATTATTGCGCATATCGCGCGTCATATTACTGGAGTTGAGATTCACCCCGCTGCTAAGATTGGCAAGAATCTCTTTATTGATCATGGTATGGGTATTGTGATTGGTGAGACGACAATTATTGGGAATAACGTCACTTTATTTCACCAAGTAACGCTTGGTGGTTCAGGTAATCCAAATGGTGCGAACCGTAAACGCCATCCAACTATTGAGGATAATGTGATTATTGGTGCTGGTGCTAAAGTGCTTGGTAATATCACAATTGGGCATAATGCAAAAATAGCACCAAATAGTGTCGTGACATTTGATGTGTCATCAAATGATGTGATAATTCCATCACCAAGCGCTGTTAAGCTGAAGGTTGTTTAATTATGTCTAATAATTGATCATGTATTTTATCAATATAGTTACTATAACTTGTTTTTGAGTCTTCTAAAAAAAGATTTATCGTGTTTACCGATAAATTAAATCCAGTGTTGCTACTGTTAAGGTCTTTTTTATTTATATTCTCACTATATTGAGGGTATAGCAATATACATTTTTTTGCCTTGTAATATTTGCTATAAGCAAATATTTGATAAACATCAGATTGGCTTACTCCAAATTTGGTTTTTTCATCTTTTGGTTTTACTCCATCAATCTTTTTATATTTAGTATCGATAATAATAACACTATGATCATTCTGTTTTAAATAAATATCTGGTTGTAATTGAAATAATTTAGGGTTATCAAAAACATATTGATTCGATTTTTGTGCTTTTACCTCTGACGTATTAAATTTTGTCTTGTGGATATTTATTATTTCAAATATAGCTTCTTCAAATAGCTTATTCATGTCAAACATTATTGAGAAAGTTTGTAAATTTTTGTTATCAATTGATGGTGAATTACCAAACAGCAGCAGTTTTGCAAGCTCAAATATATATTGATATTTTTGATTTAAGCGATTAAACTTTACTTGATCGCAAATACTTGGATTGTTAAATCTAATATCTGCTACGTTGCTTAATAGGATGTCGCACTTTTGAAGTAAGTTAAAATTATTCTTACTAAATTGTATGCATTTTGTTACTGTTGCTTTAAAAATCTGATTTAGTAGGATATTTTCTTCAAATTCATCATATTCGCAGTAAATTTTCGCTTGATTAACTAAATTATAACGAATATTTTTAGTGAAATTTATTTTGCCTTTGACGTAATTCAAATTATCTTCTTGATTAACATAATTTCTATGAAAATCATTATGTAATAGCTCTAGCAAATTGTTGGCAAATAGATAAATAAAAATTTCGAGTAAATCATTGTGCTTACTTAAATTAGCTAGGTCAGTTTCTTTGATATTTAATTTTTTCGTCAATTTAAGTAAATATAACAAACCTTTTATATTTTGGTCTTTATTGTTATTTTTATCGAATATTTTAGGTAGTACTTGAATTGACTCGCCAGCTAATGATATGACACCAACATATTGACGAGCCTTTATTCCGCTAGCTGTGTATTTGAAAGGTTGAAAATTGCTTTTCTTTTCATATAGTTGGAGTGACTTTTTAACAAAACTTAAATTTTTAAACTTTTTCCAATCTAAAGTTTCATACTCAAAAATATTATAGTTAATTTTGTTCATCATTTTCTTGTGATGGATTTATATCTTTAGATGTACTTGATAATGTTTCATCAAATCCTTTATCTGTTGCATCAAACCAATAGGTATAAATATTCTTTGAATAATTACCTAATTTTATTTCTTCATAACTTAAATTATTATTACCTAAAATTGACTGAATTTTTTCGTAATCACCATAAAAATATTCTTCTAGTAATGGCACTATTTCATATTGCATGATTTGATTTACATCTGGTGGAATTTCATTTCCTTTTTTATCTTTTCTAGTGATAAAAAAGCTATGCCCAATTAAATGATCTTTATCTAGTAATATCTCAATTCGATGATTTAGCTCTTGTAGTAATTTTCTGCATTTGTCATCTGTAATTCTTTCATAATATGGCAGCATTTCAACAAAACCAAAGCGACGACGGAGTGCAATATCTAAATGGGCAATGCTTTTATCGGAAGTATTCATAGTACCAATTATATAAAGATTTGGCGGTATGCCAAATTCTTTTTTGGAGTATGGTAAAGTTGTAGTTAACTCATCATCTTCGCCAAAGCGTTTACTTGCTTCTAATAAAGTAATTAATTCTCCAAATATTTTAGAGATATTCCCACGATTAATTTCATCAATAATTAGATAATAATTATTACTTTCCAAATTAGGTATTTTTTGTACTTTATTTGGAAATAAATTAAAAAATTTATCTGTATTTGGGTATATTCTATGTATAGCAGCATTAGCAAAGTTTGTGTTATTATTTATATGAAAAAAATCAATAGTTTCATCGCTTTCCAATAACCACTCTACTTTACGCGCATGTTTATAGTTTGTAACATCATTTAGGTATTCATAATTTCCGGTAATAATGCCTATTTGACTAATTGACTTCCATGTATCTAAACTTACTACTATATCACCGATTTGCATCTCATTATAGAGCCTATCTAATGGACCATTTAAATGATTATAAGAACTTAAATCTTTGTCATATTCATGTTCATATGAAAACCTAATATAGCTATTTCTATAGCAATCTTCTTTTATTTCATTATCTCCTGAACCACCTAAAGAAATCTTCCAAATAGGAGTGTTTGAGTTAAATCTGCTTTCTTTATTTTT
Source organism: Neisseriaceae bacterium (assembly GCA_003962895.1). Taxonomy (GTDB): domain Bacteria; phylum Pseudomonadota; class Gammaproteobacteria; order Burkholderiales; family UBA11063; genus Aquella. The sequence goes on along the minus strand of RXKI01000051.1, from coordinate 1,835 downwards.
ATATGTAATTTTCTTCGCTTCATTACATAACTCTTTAAAAATCCCATCTGTGGGATAATAAGAAATGTTGCCATTTTCGTCTGTTGATGGCTTTATACCTTCAATAAAATCTTCGTAAGCAAAAGATTGATGAAATGTTACAAACTTTATTTTGCCTTGTTCTTTTAATTCTTTATATCTTTTATCTATTTCACTATTAGGTAATAAATCTTCATTAGTATTATCATTATGATTAACAATAATGTTTTTAGTACTAAAGGTTTTACCTGTTCCTGCAGGACCGTATAATATAATTTGCTTCTTATTATTCAGTATCATAGTCAGTTTATTGTTTGAGTTATTGGTATCTTCTTTATTGCTTAAGTTATTTTTCATGTTGGAACTTTCTTTTTCTATGGTCTTATTAAAGCTATTATTTAGAAAAATCTCTTGAAAAGTTTTATAACCTAAATTAACTTCATTGGAGGTTCCTAATTTTTCTATAATATCTGTTATCTGAATTTTCTTGTTAGAGTCTTTTCCCTGATTAGTTCTCTTTTGAACTTCTTTACTATAAAGTATTTTGGTTAGGTTGATTTTATTCAGAGAAAAAATCTCTGAATAAAAATTTTTGTCACATATTTCTAAATCTTTATTAACAGATATGATGATATCATTAGAATCATAATCTTCGTTACTTATACTACCATCCGTAGTTTTTTTAACTTTAAATTTTCGGGTTTCTATTGTTGTATCTTTTAGTCCATTAATAAATTTTTCAGAATCAACTATATTCTTAATTAATGTTGGCTTGCTGGCATTGCCATTATTAGCAGACAAAGCATATATAGAGCTTTTAGGAATATGTTTGTACTCTTTAAGAGTTTCTAAGGTTAGTGACTTATTACAATTTTCAACCTCTTCATCAAAGTTCAGTGTTGTATCATTTTTTTCTTTAACCTTAGTAAACTTAAATTCAGACGTACTACCTTGTTTTATTTGTAATAAAATCATGGTACCAATAGCTAAATTATAACTGCCTAGTCCAATTGGGTTAGAATAACTATGTTTATTGTTTAATGTCTTGCCATTCTCGTCTTTAGTATCTAGATTATATTGGAAAAAATATAATTCATTAAACTTTGGGAATGTTGTATTCACTTTTAATTAATCTATTAAAATTTAGAGCCAATGGTTATAAACCTAATAATCTACTAGCTTTTATGATTGCTTCTTCACGCAATTCAACAAACTTCTTTTGTCTTGTTTCAAACAAGTGTAATGTTCTTTGATAGTAACTGGCATTTGGCTTGACGTTAATTAAATTCATTACATTAAAAAATTGGTGTGAAAACCTCATAAAAAAGAAATAAATATCAGAACCATTATTATCATTTGATAAAAGCTCACTATAGTGTTCTTTGGTAAATTGTAAACCTTCATCCAGTGATTGCATTATGGTTCTAATGCTTGTCTCATAGTTTTCAGACTCTTTAAGTACGACAAGGGTAACTTGTAACTTGTGTATAGTTTCTTTATATGTATTCATATTTAACCTTGAGTATATAAAACGCAGCTAAGAAGTAGCTGCGTAGTTATTTATAGTCTAATTCAATAGATTATTTTTTCTTTTTAGGCATGTATAAATCAGTGATCGAACCATCAATAATTTCACATGCAAATGCTACTGATTCAGATAATGTTGGATGCGCATGCACTGTAAGTGCGACATCATGAATGTCAGCACCCATTTCAATTGCTAAACAAGCTTCAGCTAATAATTCACCAGCACCAGCACCAACGATCGCAGCACCAATAATCTGATGAGTATTTTTATCTGCAATAAGTTTTGTAAA
>RXKI01000083.1 GCA_003962895.1 Neisseriaceae bacterium | reverse complement strand
AAAACCAAACAGAAAGTGATTAGGTGCAGTTAATCCTGAGAAGTCAGCGTATATTGGCTTTTCTTTGCCAATATCTTTATTAACTAATACAGCAACTTTACACTCTTTAGCGCCTGAATTTAAAATAAAACGGCGAATTTCTGCAATAGTAAATCCTTCGTCTAAAATATCATCTAAAATATATACAACACGATCTTTTATTTGCGATTCTTTTGGTTGCTTATACCAAGTAATGTGGCTTGAGCCATATGTAGCACTGCCATAACGTGAAGCGTGGATATAGTCCATTTGGATTGGTTTTTTTAATCTTTTAGTTAATTCTGCGGCAAACATCATTCCACCATTCATTACTGTTAAAAATAATGGTATTTCTTCGCCTATATCATTGTCAATAGCTTTTGCCATTTCATCTATAGCTGCATAAATCTCTGACTGTGGTATTAAGACAGTTGAATTTTTCAATATTTGTTGAGATTTAGCATAATCTAATTGCATGATACATTCCTGCTTATATTAAAATGATGTGTTAATTAAGATAGTGCATTATTTTAACAAATATTAAGTTTGTAAATGCATAAAAACTTATAAAGATAATTTGTCAGATGAGGAGTTGCTAAATGGTGAAAAAAGTATTATTGATAATCTTGGATGGTTTTGGTATTAGAACTAATGAAGATTATAATTCTGTAACCCATGCAAAAAAACCATATCTTGATAAATTAATGAAAAATTATGCTTCTGGTGCAATTAATGCTTCAGAAGAATTTGTTGGACTTCCTAAAGGGCAGTTTGGTAATTCTGAGGTTGGTCATCTAAATTTAGGTGCTGGCCGAATAGTTCGTCAAGATATTACAAAAATTGATCATGCCATAGAAACAAAAGAATTTTTTGATAATAAAGTGTTTCTAGATGCTTGTTCAAATACTCCAACTGGTGATATTCATATTATGGGTTTGTTGTCTGATGGTGGAGTACACTCACATGAAGAACATATTTTTGCGCTAATTAAATTAGCGAGTCAACAAGATAATGTTAGAAAAATTTGGATTCATGCATTTTTAGATGGGCGTGATACTCCTCCACAAAGTGCTTTGAAGTATTTGGCAAATCTAGAAGAAAATATTTATAAATTCCCTAAAGCTAAAATTGCTTCAATTTCTGGTCGCTACTATGCAATGGATAGAGATAAGCGTTGGGATAGGGTTAAGTTAGCTTATGATGCAATAGTAAGTGCAAGAAATTGTGAAGATGTTAAGTTTGAAACGCCTAAATCTGCAGTTGAAGATTCATATGCGAATAATATTTATGACGAGTTTGTTAAACCAACGTGTTTTAATAGTTATGCAGGTATGCGAGATGGCGATGCTGTTATCTTTGCTAATTTTCGTTCAGACCGTGCAATTGAATTAACTCAAGCATTGATTGATGTCGATTTTACTGGCTTTGAACGTCATTATGTGAAATTATCATCATTTGTTAGCATGACGCGTTATAGTGATAATTTAAAAACTAATATTGCATATCCACCATTAGCAATTGAAAATACATTGGGTGAGTATATTAGTTCTCTTGGATTGAGACAATTACGCATTGCTGAAACAGAAAAGTACCCACATGTGACATATTTTTTCAATGGTGGTGAGCAAAAACCATATGCAAATGAAGAGCGCATCCTAATTGATTCACCAAAAGATGTAGCTACTTATGATTTAAAACCAGAGATGAGCTTACCTAAAGTAACTGAAAAGTTAGTTTCTGCAATCAAATCACAGAAGTTTGATTTGATTATTAGTAATTTTGCCAATGGTGATATGGTGGGGCACACTGGTAATTTTGATGCAAGCATAAAGGCAGTTGAAGCGCTAGATAATGCATTAAAAGAAGTGGTTTTCACTATGATTGAATCTGGTGGTGAAGTATTAATAGTTGCGGATCATGGCAATTGTGAAGAAATGTTTGATTATGAAAGTAAACAACCACATACTCAACATACGACTAATTTAGTACCGTGTATTTATATTGGGCGTGATGCAACTATTAATAATGGTGGTGCGCTTCAAGATGTTGCGCCAACATTGCTTGATATGATGGGTGTAGATAAGCCGCTTGAAATGACTGGTAACTCATTGATAAAATTTATTAATTAATTTGAATTATTTACGGGTGATATAAATTGAATAAGCTTAAATGTATTGTGCTATTGGGATTGATTAATTTAGCTTTTGCTGATACCTATATTTCACAAAATGAAAGTGGCGTTACCGTTCTTTCGAATAAACCAGCTTCTGGCGCAAGTAAGTATACAGTTGATCAAAATGCTAAAGATATTTCGGCACAGATTCAACAGATTAATAATTCAATTAATTCAACTAGTCAACAAAAAGTTCAATTAGATCAGGCGATATCAGCATCACAAGCCGCAATTAATAAGACTCAGCAATTAATCAAGAGTTTACAGAAGAATCGTGAAATTAAAGAAGCTAAGCTGGTTGAATTGCAACAGCAAATACCATTAATGACAACCTCAGTTGAAGCGATACGTTTTCAAGTAAATAAAAATATTAATCAAATTTATCAAAATATTAATCAAATAAACTCTAATAGTAAGGATAGTATATTTACGGGTAACGATACCTTGGAGACTAATCGCCAAAAAGTCTATATGACGCAATTATTGAATTTGCAATTATCTAAATACAAAGAATTAAATTCAAAGCTTGATACTTTACATAAATTAAATGCAAGTTTAGATAATGAGCTTAAACGAATAGATGCTCAGTTAAAGCAAGCAAATGCTTCAGAAGAGAAATATAAATCAGTTATCAATGATAATCAGGCTAAATCATCTAAATTAGATAGCCAGTTGTCAAGTGATAAGCAAAAATTGAGTAACTTAAAGGCTAAACAAGCTGAACTAAATAAACTATTAGAGCAAATTAGACAGCAAGAAATACAAGCTGCAAAAGCTAGAAAATTAGCTGCTGAGCAAGCTGCTAGAAATAATAAGCCAAGTGCTGGTGGTGGTGTGAGTAATTCTCCAAATTCATCATCTGGCACTAAACAAATTAATCCATCTGCAATTGATACAAGTTATGATGACAATTCGCCATTTATGAGTCGAAATCTAGTTAGGCCTGTTGAAGGTAAAATATTAATTGGATTTGGTGACAAACGTGAGGGTGTGCGTAATAATGGTGTGCTAGTAGGCAATATTAATAATGCTCCAGTTAGATCGTTATCAACGGGTACGGTTATGTTTAGTGGATCTCTTCCCGGGTTTGGTCAGTTAGTTGTTATTGACAATGGTGATAACTATACATCAGTTTATAGCGGTATTGTGATTAAAGCTAATAAAGGCGATCATGTCCAGCCTGGTCAAGTAATTGGTTCAACTGGTACAGCAGCAAATCAGCCTATGGGAGGTGTTTACTTTGAGCTTCGTCATTTTGGCAAACCTGTAAATCCAAGTACATTATTCAAATAATTCGATATATTGCAGAATTAAATGGGTGAGATATTTTATACATTTTTTCGTATTGGCTTAGTTGGCTTTGGTGGACCTATTGCTTTGATTTCTTTAATTGAGCAAGAGGTTTGCCAAAATAAAAAATGGGTCACTACAGAAAAATTTGCTGAAATATTTTCTATCTGTAAGTTATTACCAGGACCATTTGCAGTACAAGTTGCGATATGTTGTGGATATCAAAAAAGTGGTCGTATAGGCGGATTTGTTGCGGGTGTAGCGTTTTTGTTACCTGCATTGGTTTTAATCATTCTATTAGGTTTTTTGTACGTTCATGGTTTAAATACAAAATCTACTCACTTACGATTAGTATTTGAATACATGCAAGATGCAACTTTGGCAGTAATTTTAATCACTGTGTTTGCTCTTGGTAAATTGTATATAAAGAGCATTACCTCAATAGTTATTCTTCTTTCTTCAATTATTTTTGTTTGGTTGCATCCATCGTTTGAGCCGATAGTAATTGTTGCGTTTGGATTATTGGGTATATTATGGAGTTATAGAAGCAAACTTTCAAATAAGGCTAGTAATTTACCTGCTATATTTACAACACCTAGTTTTGTGCATGATTTATCATTGAGTGTGATATTTTATAGCGATAAACTATTCAAGATATTTTGGATTTGTATAAAAGCTGGAGAGTTTTCTTTTGGTACTGGTCTTGCAATTATTCCATTGTTACATGCTGATTTGGTGACAAATTTTCATTGGTTAACCGAGCAACAATTCCTTGATGGGATTACACTTGGACAGATTACACCTGGTCCATCGACAGTGAGCATTGTTTTTTTTGGGTTTGTTATTGCTGGAATACCTGGGTTACTTATTTCGTTAATTGGCTTTTATTTGCCACCAATGTTTAATTCATTGGTCTTAATTCCATTATTTTGGCAGAAAATGGCAAAATCAAATAATCTCAAAATTTTCACTAATTGGGCTTTTCCAGCTGTGATCGGTGGTATTCTTAGTGCAACTATTAAGCTTGGAATTGTTGCAGTTAATTCATATATAGATGTCATATTGGTACTGCTGTCATTATTTATTTTATATAAAAAATTACTTCCAGTATGGGCATTAATTCCACTGTGTGGCGCAACTGGTTTTATAGCAAGCTACATTTATTAAGTGGTATAATCTTACTATAGTAATTAAATTTTTAATGAGAGGAATTTCTTATGCCATCATTTGACGTGGTTTCAGAAGTAAATAAAGTAGAATTAGCAAACGCTATTGATCAATCAAATAAAGAAATTAGCAATCGTTTTGATTTTAAGGGTAGTGATGCTCGAATTGAAACTAAAGATTTAGAGCTTACTATTTATGCGGATAATGATTTTCAATTAACTCAAGTTAAAGACGTATTAATTGGTAAATTAACTAAACGTGGTGTTGACACTCGTTCATTGGGCGAAGGCAAACAAGAAAAGATTAGTGGTAATAAACTAAAAGAAATTATCAAAGTAAAAAATGGAATTGAGCAAGAGCAAGGTAAAAAGTTGACTAAGCTAATTAAAGATAGCAAATTAAAAGTACAAGCGTCAATTCAAGGTGAGGTGGTGCGTGTGACTGGTGCTAAACGTGATGATTTACAAGATGTTATTGCTTTATTAAAAGCTGATTCAATTGAAATTCCGTTACAATTTATCAATTTTAGAGATTAATTAGGAAGTATTGTATATGAAAAAGTTAAGTTTATTATTATGTGCATCATTTTTTTCTGGAGCAGCATTTGCTAATGAAACTATTACTGTGGGTGCTACTCCTGTTCCTCAATCAGACTTATTAAAATGTGCAAAACCAGTATTAGCCAAGCAAGGCTATGATTTGAAAATTACTGAATTTTCTGATTATGTAACGCCAAATTTAGCGCTGTCGCAAAAACAGCTAGATGCTAATTTCTTTCAACATAAGCCATACTTAGATCAGTATAACAAAGATCATAAGACTGATTTGATCGCATTGGTTAAAGTGCATATTGAACCAATGGGTATTTATGCAAATCCTAAAACTGAAGCTAATTTGATTAAATCTAAAAAAGCTGCTGATACATTAAAAGGTAGTAAAGTTGGTGTGCCAAATGATCCAACTAATGAAGGTCGTGCATTAAATTTATTACAAGCTAATGGTATTATCAAAATTAAACCAGGGGTTGCATATCCAACTAAAAAAGATATTGCAGAAAATCCATATGGCGTGAAAATTGTTGAGCTAGACCCAGCAATGTTACCTCGTTCATTAAAAGGTAATCAGTTGGATTTAGCTGTAATTAATTCTAATTTTGCGTTAACTGCTGGTATGCAGCCAACAAAAGATGCGTTATTCATTGAAACTAAAGATAATCCATTTGCTAATATCGTAGTGATTCGTCCAGATGAGGCTAATTTGCCAAAAATCAAAGCTTTGGGTACGGCAATGAATTCTCCGGCGGTTAAGCAATGTATCGTGACAAAGTATAACGGTCAGATAATCCCAGCGTTCTAATATGATCGGATTTTTACGCGGTAAAGTTTTAGAAATAATCCCACCAGTAGCATTGATTGATGTTGCTGGTATTGGTTATGAAGTAAATTTACCGCTATCACATATTACACAACTTGAATCTAACCAAGAAGTGTCCATCTATACGCATTTTGTGGTCAGAGAAGATGCACATTCGCTATATGGATTTTTATTAAAATCTGAACGCGATTGTTATCGACAACTAATTAAAGTATCTGGTGTTGGTCCAAAACTTGGACTTGCATTATTATCTACTATGAATAGTCAGCAACTTCAATCGGCTATTGGTAATTCTGATATACCTGCATTATCTCAAGCACCAGGTGTTGGTAAGAAAATGGCTGAGCGTATGGTACTTGAATTAAAAGGCAAAATTGGTCATAGTGATAGCCTTGGACTTGAAGTATTTGCTAATAGTGGTAATATGGCGAATAATTCAGTGAAGCAAGATATTGCAAATGCTCTTGAAAGCCTTGGCTATGGTTCAAAAGAAATAAATCAAATTTTAAAACAGCTTGGTGATGTGACAGATATAACTGACGGTATCAAACAAGCATTGCAATTATTAAGCAAATTCTAATAACTGTCTTCGTAGTTAAATGGATATAACGGCCCCCTCCTAAGGGGCAGTTACAGGTTCGATTCCTGTCGAGGACACCAGGCAACATGCTCAACGTACTGTTTTAATTTAATATAGTTGCAATTTAGTAGATAAAAAACACTACAAAATACAACGCAATTCAATGGGTTTCAACGGTGTTTTACACAAAAGTGGGCACAACTTTGGACACACGAGGGCAACCCTAAACTAATAACTTTCTTCCACTATTGTTTATGAATCTGGCGTAATGCTTATACATAATTGATACATCTTCATGACCTACCATTTGATATAAGATAAGTGGATTATTTCCTCTGGATAGCATGTAGCTGATGAATGTGTGCCGCATTTGATACGGATTACGATATTTTACTCCAGCCTTTAAGATTGCTTGCTTCCAAAATCTACCTAGACTGTCAGGTTTTTTCCAAGTTGCACCACGTGGAGTTGTAAAAACTCGTTTGTTTAATGATTTGCCAGTTAGTTCAAATTGTGAGAGTAATGCTTCTTTTGCTTCTGCAATCATTTCAACAGATCGTATTCCAGCTTTTGTTTTAGGTGCGTTAATGACACCACCAAAAGAAACTGTCTTATTAACGTTGATTTGCTCATTACTAAAATCTACATCATCCCATGTCAAAGCAAACATTTCACCTGGTCTCATCCCAGTATAGAATCCAGTTTGAATGATATTACGAATGCACGCATGTTCACAGTTGTTTAGAATTAGGTTTATTTCAGCTATTGTAAATGGCTCTACTTGATAATCAGTTTTAACTGCACTTTGGCGAAGTATATCAACATCAAAACTACTAAAAGGGTTTTCTCTTATAATGGAGTTTCTTAATGACCTTTTGAATATTTCTTTGAGTGGTCGCAATATTATTCTAACTTGAGTTGGAGAGAATTTCAAAGTTTTGGCAAAACTCTCAAGGTCTAATACTGTAATTGAGTGTATATCAATATTATCAAAATATGGGATTAAATGTATTTTGATTGCACTAAGCAGATTTTTAAGCGATGAAGGTCTTAAATCTTGCCGTGCGAGATATACTTCTATTTGCTCTAGCAATAAGT
>RXKI01000039.1:7847-8293 GCA_003962895.1 Neisseriaceae bacterium | reverse complement strand
ATTTCATATAATTCACCATTATGATAATATCTTTCTTTACCATCAAGATATTCAATTGCTGGTTTATCTAAAATTGCCCTATGAGTTTTTTTGTTTACACCGTGAACTCCCGCCGTTATGAAACATTTGATCCATATTTTTTTTAATGTTATTCTGTGCTTTACAAAATAATGATTTGCATTTTGTAAATTTACAATCAAACTATACATTTGACAAAATCTCCATAAATAAACCAATACTGCTTATTTCCAATCAAAACTGCTGGACCTCCGATTCTATGTCTTTTTCCATCTATCCAATACTCACAATCACCATTTGAATAAACCACAGCAGGTCCATCGAATTTATTAAGATGACGATCAATCCCTTTTTTCCAGTTTATCGACCACCATTCTTTTGTTCCATTGAAATAAATAACAGTCGGAGGATTTGGATTTACTTTTCCT
>RXKI01000039.1:940-7767 GCA_003962895.1 Neisseriaceae bacterium | reverse complement strand
GGGTCTTTTCAAACTATGGTAAATAAAATTATTTAAAGAATTCTTTCCCCAATGCTCAATTATTTTATTATTTACATGAGAATCCACAAGGGAAAAAAAAGAAGCCAGTTAATTTTTCAAAAGAAATTTCCGTTCTTATCAAACTATACATTTAATGAATTCCCCTTCAATAAACCAGTATTGTTTGTTGCCGTAAATCATAGCTGGTCCTCCAAATCTATGCTTTTGTCCTACCCACCACCATTCTTTATCGCCATTTGAGTAAATTATTGCTGGCGATTGATACCTGTGTAAAGTTCCCAAATGATACCATTCTTTGGTTCCATTTGCGTATTCTACAGCAGGCAGGTCAGAAAAAGAATGCAGCAAGTCACCTGTATAACAACGAGTTTCTTTTGAATATGAAGTTGTTATTTTATAATATCTATTTCCACTTTCCCACCACTCCAAAGGAAGCCAACAACCAGGGTAAGAAAAAGATTCTATAGCAGGATTGTTGTTTTTTCTGTGATATTCTTTAAAAGTCGGAATTCTTAAATTAATCTTTTCCCAATATCTTGTTTTAAGATAGTTACTCTTTATTTTCAAACTATACATTTGATAAATTCTCCGTTTTCAAACCAATATTGTTTTTCTCCAATAACTACAGCAGGACCATTTGTTCTGTGTCTTTTTCCAAAACGCCACCATTCTTGGTCGCCATTTTTATATTCCACTGCTGGGCGAAAATGCCTATGCAACAGTCCATTTTGATGCCATTCTTTAGTACCATCAAAATAAACTACACTTGGATGATCGTCAAAAGAATGAAGGTCTGTAGATTCAAACATATTTTTAGAGATGAATATTTCAGTTGAAGAATCTGTTTTCAAAACAACATATTTAAATCCATCGAACCAATAATCTTTATCCCCATTTTCATATTCAATAGATGGTTTCCCTATGGTTTTTCGATGATTAATATAACATCCATAATCTGTCACCTTCTTCCAAGTTTTATATTTAAGTTTAGAAAGAGCCTTGTAAAATTTTCCTTTACCTTTAATTGTTAAACAATACATTTGATAAATTCCCCAAACTCATACCAGTATTGCTTATTCCCAATAACTACAGCAGGACCATCCGATCGGTGTCTTTCTCCATACTCCCAATATTCTATATCGCCATTAAAATAAATCACGGCAGGACCATTTATTTTATGTAAATAATATTCGCCGTATCCATTGTCAATTAGGTATTCTTTCGTTCCATTTTCATATTTTAAAATTTCATATTCCACTCCATATTCAAAAAACAACACTTCGCCATCAGCATAAACAACAGCAGGCAAATCGTTATCTCTGTGACGCTCTCCATTAACACGCCACTCTTTTGTTCCATTTCCATATTCTTTAGCAGGCAAATCATTTCCTCTGTGAAGTCTACCGTTTTTACGCCAAAGTTTATTTCCACTGATTACCCTTAAACAATACATTTGATAAATTCCCCATTTTCAAACCAATATTGTTTATTTCCAATAATTACAGCAGGACCATCTTCTCTATGCCTTCTCCCAGACTCCCAATATTCAACATCTCCATTAGAATAAATTACAGCAGGAGCATATCTCCTATGAAGACCTTTTGTAGAATGATATTCTTTACTTCCATTTGAATATTCTGTAATTTCATAACAAATGTCCTCTTCATAAAATAATTCACGTCCTCCTGGAAAAACAACTGCTGGGAGGTTGTTGCCCCTGTGACATTTTCCATTTTTGTACCACAATTTTTGACCATCTTCATAAATTATAGCTGGCAAATCTCTGTCTCTGTGATATTTCCCATCTTTAAACCAAGAACTAACAGCATCGTAGGGATGTCTTCCTATGGTTAATGAACGCATTTTTCACCGAATTGTTTTTTTAAAGAAAATACTAGAATAATTACTTTTTACTAAATCCGACGCCGAAGGAATCCAATTTGAATCAGCACGAGTCTTTTCTTGCCACTTCTTAAAACTTTTCATATCTAAACCAGAATAAGAATCCCAAGAAACACAATAGTCATCTTCGCTACTAAATTCACATTTCCAATATGTGTTTAAATACTTTGTAATCAAATCTTCAACACTTTCTGCACTCAAAATATTTTTGTTGCCAAGACATACAAGCCCAGAAATGTTTATGTTGTAAAGAGGAACGTTGTAAATAAACTCTCCATCATAAAAGAAATTCCTACTAAAATCATAAGTAAACTTTTTTGATTTGGAAATAATATAATTAATCCTAAACAACATTTTAGGAAAACTCAAATAATAGTTTTTTCCATCAATATTTACCATCCTGCGGCAAGGAGGACATTCAATAAGCACGTAACCATTAATCTCCGATTCTAAGCGATTTAATGTTAAATACATTTAATCAACTCCCCTTTTTTATCTTTTTTATTGTTAAACTATACACTTTTTTTCATTCCCATGAAAAACAAATCTTTCTGATACGCACTCTTAATTAAATCAAACTCAGAAGGAATCCAGTTTACATCTGCTTTGGTTTTTGATTCCCATTTTTTCAAATCTTGAATCTCGAAGTCTTTGTAAGAACGCCACGAAACACTAGATTGATATTCATAATGAAATTGTCTTTTCCAATAAAAGTTCAAATACTTTAAAATTAAATTTTCAATACTTTTTTCATTTATCCAAACATCACCAACACATACTCTCCCTGCTGTTTCTATATTCAAAAGAGGAATATCATAAATGAAAACCCCATCATAAAAGAAACTTCTACTTGAGCTGTAAATGAATGCTTTTGAATCACCAACGTAATAATAAATTTTAAACAATTGTGTAGGGAAACTTAAAAAATAAAGTATCCCATCAACAGTAATCATCCTGCGACAGGGAGGGCATTCAATGATCGCACAACAATCTATATCGCTTAAAATCTTGAACATTCTACCCTCCAACAAAAACAACCACCAATTATACTTCATATCGATTAAACAATAAAGTAAGCTAAAAAACCGTTCCTAAAAATCTACGGAAATCTAGGTAGTTACGAAAACACACCAAAATTCCCTATTTTATTCCTATTTCAACGAAGTTAGTTTCACTTGAATTACTTCAAGCCAGAGCTTACTTCTCCATAGGCGTTGATTCCCGTCGAACTGACGGTATATGACTCAAGATTGTAAGATGCATTTAAATCTCTGTCAATCTCCAAACCGCAACTATCGCACTCGAAAACTCGATCTTTCAAATTCAAATCTCTCTTGATCCATCCACAATTAGAACAACTTTTACTCGAAGGAAAGAATCTGTCTGCAATGATTATCTCGCAGCCATACCATTTTCCTTTATATTCAAGTTGTCTACGAAATTCAAATAAGCCAATATCCTGAATTGATCTACTGAGCTTTCTATTCTTTAACATACCAGAAACATTCAAATCCTCAATTGCAACTTTTGATTTGGTTTTCGTCAAATAACTTGTAATTTTATGAAGACTATCTTTTCTGATATTTGCTATTCTGTAATGAAGTTTAGCTAATTTCTTAGCTGCTTTCTTCCTGTTTTTACTGCCTTTTTGTTTCTTGCTTAATTGCTTTGATCTTCTTTTCAATCTATCCAAATTGCTTTTAAGAGCATTTGGATTATCAAAAGTTGTTCCATCTGAACAAACAGCAAGAGTTTTGATGCCTAAATCAACTCCAACAATTGCTTCAGGTTTTTGTATTTTATTTATTTCTTCTTCAACCTGAATTGATACAAACCATTTTCCTGCTCGTTCACTGACATTGGCACTCAATATCTTGGCATTGACTGGAAGATATCCAAATTCCTTTAATTTGATTTTACCTAATCTTGGAAGTTGAATATGAGTATTAGAGACTTTGATTGTTCCAGTGAGTTTGAAGCTCCCTAATCCATTTTTCTTTGATTTAAATTTAGGGAAACCTTTTTTGCCTTTTACTTTTTGTTTACATTTACGGAAAAAGTTATTGAATGCTGTGTCGAGGTTTCTTAATGCTTCTTGTGGACTACATTTGCTAACTTCTTTCCACCAAATGATATTTTCTTTTTTCCAAACATTCCATTCTTTATGGAGTTGAATTCCATTTGGTTTAGAAATACCTTTTTGAATTCTATCTAATGCCCAGTTATAAGCAAAACGAGCAGCCCCAGCATGTTGACTCAAACAAGTTCTTTGTTTGCCATTTGGTTTTAACTCAGTTTTATATCCTTTTGTAATTAACATTTGACTAATGATTCGTTCATACATTTGTATTATTTTTGATAAACTAAAGCTTTGATGCTTTCAAACAACATATTTTCAATTTCACATCGATATTCATAAGTTGCAGATTTCTTTAAGTTCTTGCCACCTTCAATAACAAACTTTCTTTTCTCAGAAGACGACATTTTAAATGTTTTTCTAATTTCTTCTAAACTTGCTAAAGCCGCTTTTTCTCCTATTTGAATAAGAGCATTAGGAAGCCTCTTTTTAGCTTCATCTCTAATAGCAGCATCATCTATCATTTTATCTAAATTTACATCGCTTAATTCAAAATTGTATTTCAATTTTACTCCTTATACAGTTAAATGTTTGTGAACCAAAGAAACATATTTTTCAATATTTTTAGGCGGAGGGACAAACTCCACATTTTCATCAGAGATGAATTTTTCAATTATTTTATCGATCTTGTTTATTTCCCAAAATGGAATAGCTAAGAATTTTAAACCTTTTGATTTACACCATAATTTCTTAATTTTATCACGTTTGACAATCAGATGTAAATTGTTGTTCATAATTGATTTAGTTTTGTTTGAAGAAAATGAATGCGGAATATAATGCTGTCTGCCCTGATATTCAATAACATAAATGTTGTTATTATGTAATAACACGAAGTCAAAACGCATTTTTTTTACAGTATCATCATTAAACCTCCATTGCGGTTTGAATTTTATATTATTACTCTCAAGATACACCCTGACTTTTTTCTCCCCATGAGATTCGCAACAAGTTGGGCAACCTACGCCTGAATTTAAATGATAATGTGGAGCAACTTGGAAATCACCATGCTTTGGACAAGTTACAATAACATGTTTGTTAATATTTACATACACAGATTTAGAATATGAATATTTGCAACCATGTACATTTCTCGCCCTATGAAGAAATATACTTTGATCTTGTTTTTTATATACATTGCAGTCTGGACAACCGCTTCCATTTACATGGTTATAGCCCTTTTGAAAGAAAATTCCGTGAATTAGACATATGATTTGTTGTTTTTCTTTCCCATTATTGTAATGGACTAGCTTATAATCGTACTTATCTTTATGAATAGATCGAGATTTTTGAATAAACTCATCATTTGTAAAAGCGTGATCTTTAGCAACCTTTATAATTCCACATTTTCTACACCCCTGTTTTTGATTACAATGATGACTTGGCTTGATTTCAAAATCTCCATGAATTGGACAAACTACTGTGATAAATTCATCTGATTTAACATATGATACTTTAGAATAATCATATTTATCACCGTGTATTTCTTTTGCCCTCTTCAGAAATTCATCTTGAGACAATCTTGTTGAAATGCCTCTGTGAATAATGCCGCATTTAACACAACCATAAAAGATGTGTTTTTTAGGAGTATGCTGGAACTCACCATGTATCGGACAAATAATGGTTACAGGAGCATCTGATTTGGTATATTCTACTTTAGAATAATCATACTTGTCGCCATGCAACTCTCTTGCTTTTTTCAAAAACTTTTCATGATTTAAACATATTAAACATCCACTACCAGCAATATGTTGCACTGGAGTTCTTTCGAATTCACCATGTAAAGGACAGGTGATTTTAATCAAAGTTCTAAGATTTTTATATCTTGCCAGATCATAGGAATATTTATCACCATGTACTGCTCTGGATTTTTCAATGAACTTATCTACTGTTACTTGATGCGGGTTATATGGCTTGAAAAGAGGTTGCTTCACCTTCTTCCAGCAATTCGGACAACCAGATTTCCTAATCACCCTATTATTTACAGCAGCATCCCACTCATGAGAACAGTCAGGACACAACCACCAAATCTTTTTGTGAGTTCCATGAGAAATAGTTGACGGATCAATGCCAAAGTTTTTTGTGGGATGTAGTTGCTTCATCAATTCTGGAAATTCAGTAAGTTTCATTTGCAAACCTCCTGTAATTAAGCACTTTGTATTTCCTTAGCTTTCGCTTCAAGTTCTTTTTTCTTTTTACGATTCTCAGCAGATCGTTTGCCATAAATCTTATTGCTGAATGATGACATCAATGTTAACATGTCTTCAACAAGCTCTTGCTCATAACTCTTGTTTGTCATAGTTTCACTGACCCATTCAATCTCTACATCAAATGCGTCAAAGAAATCTTGCAAAAATCGAAAATTGAATCTTGTTAAACGATCTTTATGTTCAACAATTACTTTATCAATTTTACGTTCTGAAACAAGAACAAACAATTGTTTTAACTTAGCTCGATTATCAGACATGCCAGAGCCAACTTCATCATATGATTTGATGACATGATATTGCTTTTCTGCACAATATGTCAAAATACGTCCAGCCTGTCGCTCTAAATCACCTTTAGTTTTTTGTTCATGAGAACTTACTCTTGCGTAAGTGGCAACACGAACCAAAGCTGACTTTGGCTTCTTGGGTTTGTCAGTGCAAAATGCTTCGATATCTTCTAAGCGATATCGGCGATGATTTCCAAGAGTTTTTACTGGAACGAGTTTATCTTCAGCGTCCCATTCTCTTAATGTATCGACATGCACACCAAGCATATCGGCAGC
>RXKI01000039.1:0-890 GCA_003962895.1 Neisseriaceae bacterium | reverse complement strand
ACTAATTAATTTCTGACTCATGTTCCTCCAAAAGTTTTTTCTCTTGGAAAACCTTGAGCCAGTCGTCGTAAATCTCTTGAAATTCCTCTACAGTGGGAATTTCATCGAGATCGAACAGAATTGGATGAACTGTGCCGTCTTCAGTAGTAAATTCAGTTTTTGAAACTGAAACGATTTTCTGGTGTTTCACAGGGATTTCCTTCTGGTTCATGGTATTTCCTCCACACTATAGATAGTATTGTATAAGAAAATTTTGTCTAAGAAAACCCCGATTTACCAATATTTTTTACTTAGTATTCTAAATCAATCCGCACAAATTACATTTAACATAATTTCGCAATCACAATATCCGCCATTTTTCTTACAGAAATCAATAACTTCATTAATTTGTTCGACGGACATTCCAATTTGATCTAAAGCTCTTCTGGCGTGTACAAATTCATAATTATGTAAACAATTCCAAACAGTTTTACCATTTTCGTCTTCGTGAAGGTTGAGACCTTTTTCAAGACCTTGAACGAAAAGATGTTTTTGATTTTCAGTAAGGATGTCAGTTTTTGCAAAGTTGCTCATAATTCCTCTTGTATTAAACTAAAAGTAAGATATGATATTTATCTGTTCATGACTAATTTTGAAACGAAGATACCAAAGGAACATCAAAATTCCTTTGGTATTTTACTGAGATAAACCTAGATTTCCTTAGATTTAATCTAAACTGTTGCTAACCCTGTTTTTTAAATTCTCCAAAATAACATTGATTTTCAACCAACACATTTGACGAATTCTCCATATTCAAAAAAGTATTGTTTGTTACCGTAGACCACAGCAGGTCCATTTTCTCTATGCCTTTTCCCATTAGTCCAATACTCAATATCCCCATTAGAATAAAC
>RXKI01000049.1 GCA_003962895.1 Neisseriaceae bacterium | reverse complement strand
TATGCTCTGTTTGAGAAAACAACCAAGGCTGCCGTAATTCCATGCTCAATTGGTTGGTCTGATATTGGATCATGGTTATCAATTGCGCAAACTATTCCACAAGATAAATCTGGGAATGCTGTAATTGGCGAAAGTATTCTACATGACGTATCAAATTGCTTAGTGTATTCAACAAATCGTATTGTAGCTGGTGTTGACATTAAAGATTTAGTAATTGTGGATACACCTGATGCGGTATTGGTTGCAAATAAAAATAAGACCCAAGATGTAAAACATATTTTTGAGTCACTTAAAAAATCAAGTCATAGAACATCAGATTTACATGCAACAATTCATCGTCCATGGGGTACTTGTACCATGCTGGAAGAGGGTCCATTTTATCGCATTAATAGATTAGTAGTTAAGCCAAGTCAAGCATTATCTAACCAATCACACGAATTACGTAGTGAGCATTGGATTGTGCTAGAGGGTGAAGCAACGGTTATTAATGATGGTAAGGTTCTGAAGCTAGAAGTAAATCAATCAACCTATATTTCACCACGCCAAAAACACCGCTTAATGAATGCTAGTGCTAGTGAAAATCTAGTGATTATAGAAGTGCAGTGCGGTAATTCTGTGGGTGAAGATGACATTATTCGTTATGATGATTTATATGGTAGAAATTAATTAAAACATTGGAGAAATACATGAATAAATTAAATAATTCTTTAAACACGAGTGACAAAGCAATTTTTGACTTAATTGGTGAAGAAGCCAAACGTCAAGAAGATCATATTGAATTAATTGCATCAGAAAACTATGTTTCAAAAGCAGTTTTAGAAGCGCAAGGCTCAGTATTAACTAATAAATACGCAGAAGGCTATCCACAAAAACGTTACTATGGTGGATGCTACTATGTTGACCAAGTAGAACAGATTGCAATTGATAGACTAAAAGAATTATTTGGTGCTGAATATGCCAATGTACAACCGCACTCTGGCTCACAAGCTAACCAAGCAGTTTATTTTGCAGTATTAAAGCCAGGTGACACTGTACTTGGGATGTCACTAGCTCACGGTGGACATTTAACTCATGGTTCACCAGTAAATTTATCTGGTAAATTATTTAATTTCATCAGCTATGAGCTTAATGAGAAAGAAGAAATTGATTATGCTGCTGTTGAGCGTTTAGCATTAGATCATAAGCCAAAATTAATCGTTGCTGGCGCATCTGCTTACTCTTTAGCAATTGATTTCAAAAAATTCCGTGAAATTGCTGATAAGTGTGGCGCATTATTAATGGTAGATATGGCTCATTACGCAGGTTTAATCGCGGCTGGTGTATATCCAAACCCTGTACCATTTGCTGACTTTGTAACTTCTACAACTCATAAAACACTTCGTGGTCCTCGTGGTGGGATTATTTTAGCTAAAGAAGAACATGGCAAAATGTTAAACTCTTCAATCTTCCCAGGTTTACAAGGTGGTCCATTAGAGCACGTGATTGCAGCTAAAGCTGTAGCTTTTGGCGAGGCATTAAAACCAGAGTTCAAAACATATCAAGAACAAGTGAAAAAAAATGCAGTTGCCTTAGCAAATACGCTAATTAAGCGCGGTTTACGTATCGTATCAGGACGTACTGAATCTCACGTAATGTTAGTTGATTTACGTGCTAAAGGTATTACAGGTAAAGTAGCAGAAGAAGCACTTGGTAATGCGAATATCACAATTAACAAAAATGCAATTCCAAATGATCCAGAGAAGCCATTTGTAACTAGCGGTATCCGTCTAGGTACCCCTGCTGTAACTAGTCGCGGTTTTGGCGAATCAGAGTGTGAGCAACTTGGTAATATGATTGCAGATGTATTAGAAAATCCAACTAATGAATCTGTATTAAATAAAGTTAAAGAACAAGCTTTAGCTTTATGTAATAAATTCCCAGTTTATCATTAATCTATTAGCTATTTTTAGAACAAAGCTCATGCATGTCATGGGCTTTCTTTATTAATACCAATTTATATTTATTAAGTAGATAAAATATGAAAGAAATAAGTTTAGTCTTTATTGGTGCAGGATTTGGCGGTGTTTGTCGATTTGTGCTTGGCAGTTTAATTATTAGTATTATGGGTAAAAATTTCCCTTGGGCGACAATGTCAATTAATTTAATTGGTTCATTCTTAATGGGGTTTTTATTTGTCCTGATTAGTAATCGTTTGGCAGATTTAGCACCATTACTCACCCCACTGATTTTAGTTGGAATACTCGGAGGATTTACTACATTCTCGTCATTTTCAATTGAAACACTAAAGCTCATTCAAAATGGTAAATTAGCGTATGCACTTACCTATGTGTTGATAAGTACAATTATAGGTGTATCGTTTGCAGGATTAGGCTTTATGATAGCTCAAAAAATCACAAATTAAAAGGTGCATAAAACCAACACAACCAACAGCACACACACTAAAATACAGATTTATTCTTCAATAACCAAGTTTTTAATAACAAAAATTGTGTCATATTGCTAAGCCATATTATATAATTACAAATGTTAGTAATTATATAGGAATATATAAATAATGAGAAAATTTTATTTGGTTATTGCGTGTGTCATGAATATATCTGTGAGTTATGCGGGTGGATTGTTTGATTTGATCGGTTCTGCTGTTAGTACCGTTACAGGAAACAGCTCAGAAGAACCAAAAAAACAAACAACCTGATCTCTCAGGAACAAGAAAAACAGAAGTTAAGGATGGATGGACTATAATTACATATGATGATTCTACAACCGTAGCAGGATGTGAAAATGAATAATAAAATGAAATTAATACTACTTTCTGCATTTCTACTTAATTTAACTTCAGTTTTTGCTGCACCTAATAAATCATCTGAACCTATAAAACTAGCGCCAAACAAAGATGGATATAAATTAAAATTTATAACAGATATTTCAAATCTTCCATCATATGATGGCGTATGGTATCCAATTTATGGCTCAACTATTTATAGTATGTCGAAATACAACAATGACGACGCTAGCTATAATCGTCTTAACATATTTGTAAATAATGGCATAGTTTACAGATTGAAAGAATATGGAAAGATTGATAAATACAGTAATAAATATGATGATTCAAATAGACAAATACGTTTATGTCAATATAAGATTGATACTGGTTCACAATGGGACTGCTCTACCATCGTAGACTCTAATATTAGCAATCATTATTATAACTTAGATTTAATTTTAGTACCATCAGCAGATGGTGAAAAAATAGCTGGTGGGTTTGAAGGCGTTAATAGTAAAAAAATTGCTTTTGAATACGACCCCAAGACTAAAAACCTTGTCAAATTTAAATTACCTGATGGCATCTTCGATTCTTTCTCGAGCAGTGTCAATAGTAGTCCATCAACATATTATACAGATAGCATCATGTATAGTAATCATAATATAATAGGCTTAACAAATAAAACTATTATAGAGTTTCCTTATTTTACAATATATTCAAATAATTTTAGTTGTAGTATATCTAATAATCCTCCAGTTCTTTTTGTTAATCAAAAATTCTATACGATTTACAACAAAAGAGTTTACTCGGTTAATGCTTCTGCAAATTATCAGTATAGCTTAAATAAACAAATTGGTGAACTTAATAGCGATTTACTTAGCGATAATATTCTAGGCTTATATCTACGTGGTGGCATTCAAATATTTGGGGATAATATGTTTGCAATTGGAAATGGCAAATATGGAAACGGCAGACACGATATAAACATTTACTATATCAAATCAACAGCTGACAGTAATCAAAAATGGAATACTTTAACATTTTCTGAAAATGGTCCTTATTATTCTTCTTTTAAACTTATACCAAACCAAAAAAAAGCTTATCTATTGGCAATAACTCAATATAGTGGCAGTTTATTATACGAGATATCAAAATAATTAAAAAATCCTTCTAAAATTAGAAGGATTTTTTATCTTCAGGATTACAGATTAAACTCGCGAACTTCTGACAAATCATAATTATGATCGCAGTAGCAACAATGCGCAATCGTTTTACCTGATACATCAGTAAAACTAAATTTAGAACGATACTGATGAGAGACACAGCGATGATTTGGGCAGATTACCAAACCTTCAATAATCTCTGGTATCGTTAGTTGAAACTTGCGTACTACTTCATAATTTACAATTTCACTAAATGTTGCATGCGGAGCTAATACACTAATTGCTTTAATTTGCTCATCAGTTAAATGATAATTCTCAATCTTTACTAAATCTTTGATAACCATGCGCTCTGAGGGTAAATTAAGCCCAATCCCAACAGGATACTTACGCTCAAGGCGTAGATAGCGAAGAATATTTAAGGCATTACCTTGTGGAATATGGTCAATATTAACGCCATTTGCAATCATGCCAATTTTCTTTTCCATATTACGCTCCAAAAATTATATCTAATAATGCCTGACGCACATACACACCATTTTGCGCCTGAGTAAAATAGTACGCGTATGGCGTATCATCTATTTCAGCTGGTAACTCTTCCAAACGTGGCAATGGATGTAATATTTTTAAATTTGGCTTAGCTTTATCAAGCGTACTTAAGCTAATGCCATAGTTACCTTCAATTGCTCCATTAAAACGCTCTTTTTGTAATCTTGTAAGATACAGACAATCTAATCGTTCGATCACTTCTTCAGCAGTTGAATGAAATGAATAACTAATTCCATGGCGACGTAATTCATGTAAATCTTCGCTTGCAATACGTAGCTCTGGCGTTGCAATTAAAAATAATCGCATATTAAATAATTTACTCGAATCGATCAATGAGTGAATAGTTCGACTATATTTTAAGTCACCCATTAACCCAAGATTCACATCTTCTAATTGTCCTTGGCTATCCTGAATTGAGAATAAATCAAGCAATGTTTGAGTAGGGTGTTGATTCGCACCATCTCCAGCATTTATTACTGGAATATTCATTACTTCTGAAGCAAGTCTTGCCGCTCCATCATTTGGATGACGCATAATCAAACCGTCAGCATAACAGTTCAGCATTTTTAGCGTATCAACAAAGCTTTCGCCTTTATTACTCTGTGAAGTAGAGCTACCATCAGCAAATCCAATAGTTTTACCACCAAGTCTCGCAACAGCTGACTCAAATGATAATCGTGTACGAGTTGATGCCTCAAAGAAACACGATGCTAGCACTTTACCATCGAGGGTATTTTTACGCATTCCATCTTTGAATTGTTTCGCATGTGCCAGTATATCTAGAATATCTTGTTTACTTAAATCTTGTAAGGAAATTAATCCATTATTTCTTAAATTTTGCATACATAACTTCTCTTAATTATATTTCATCGCTAAAGATACGTAGGCTAAAATCATCCACTAATGAGGTTTCTGGAGTTTCTACATATGTTTTGAAAAAATTAACAATATATGGCTGTGCTCCATGTTCATTAAACGCATCAATACTAGCCCACTCTTCATGGAATACTAAGCTAAATTTTGATGCTGTATTAGCAGCTGGATGATTTATCTGACGTGTCACACGATATTTTAAACAACCATCTTCACGTAAAGCTAACGGCTCTAACGATGTTAATAAATTAAATAATTTTTCTTCACAACCAGCTTTTGGTGCAAATTCGGCAATACAATATACTATACTTGACATTTATTTTACTCTTAATTAATTGTAATTATGTGAACGTAATTCACTATATGATTCAACATTAAACGGTTGTCCATAAAACAATGCTAAACTCTCAAGCAATGCTTCGCTTAATTGGAAATTAGTTACCAATGGAATATGGAAATCAATCGCTAAACGGCGAATTTTAAACCCATCACTATTAGCATCACTACTAAATACATCTTTTGGTAAATTGATAATTAAACCAACTTCACGCTTATTGATTGTTCTTTGAATATTTGGCTCAATTTGATCAGAGATTTTGAAAACAAATTTAGACTGTACCCCATTATTCACTAGCATATCATGAGTACCACCAGTTGCAACAAATTGCCAGCCTTGATTGCTTAATGTTTGTACTAATGGCAATAACTTTTGTTTATACTTATCATCGACACTTAATAAAATAACTTTTTTATTAATACTTTGACCAACCCCAAGCCAAGACATATAGAATGTTTGAAGCATATCACGACCAATACATGCTACCTCACCAGTTGATGACATCTCAACTTGTGCAACAGGATCAGAACCTTTAAAGCGATTGTACGAGAACACCGGTGATTTAATCCCGATCACACCACAATCTAATGTATTATACGTATCTTTTATCTCTTCACCAATAAAGACTTTCGCCATCACTTGCACCATATTTTTACCACTTACTTTAGATATAAATGGGAAAGAACGTGATGCTCGTACATTACATTCAATAACTTTCAATTCATTATTTTTAGCAATGAATTGCATATTAAATGGACCTGAGATATTTAATGCTTTGACAATCTTACGCGCAATATCACGACCTTTATTTACAGTTTTCAAATACAAACGCTCTGGTGGAAACACTAATGTTGCATCGCCTGAATGTACACCAGCATTTTCAATATGTTCACTAATTGAGTCAATCACTATGCGTCCATTTTGCGCAACACCATCGATTTCAAGCTCCTTAGCATTTTCAATAAATTGTGAAATTACAACTGGATGCTCATTTGAAATTAACATCGCATCACTCAAGTATTGATTTAGTGTCGTGTAATCTGAAACCACTTTCATCGCCGCGCCAGATAGTACATATGATGGACGAATTAAGACAGGTAAGCCAACTTCACTAATAAAGTCTTGAATCTCTTGACTACTAGTTGCACTAATCCAACGTGGTTGATCAATATCTAATTCATTTAGCATTGATGAAAATTTTGCTCTATCTTCGGCTTTATCGATATCTAATGGAGATGTACCTAAAATTGGATAGCCCAGCTTATGAAGTGATAGTGCTAAATTATTAGCAATCTGACCACCAACACTTACACATACACCAATCACTTTTTCAAAATCTAAAATATCACAAACACGCTCAAGCGTTAAGGTATCAAAATACAAACGATCAGACTCATCATAATCAGTTGATACGGTCTCAGGATTTGAATTGATAATCACAACTTTTTTACCATGTGAACGTAATTGACGCGCCAAATTAACTGTACACCAGTCAAACTCAACTGATGAGCCAATTGAATACGGACCAGAGCCAATAATCACATACACACCATCACTAGCACTAATATCATTATATTTACCATGGTATGTTGTGTATAAATAATTTGTTTCAGCGGTAAACTCACCAGCTAAGGTATCAATTTGCTTAACTACAGGTTTTACATTCTGTGCTAAACGATATTCACGAATTTGCACATCAGTTTGATTAGTCAATAAACCTAATGTTTTATCACTAAAACCAAATTTCTTAGCTTTGATAAGCGATGCTTCATTTAAACCATTATGTTTGATATCCAAACCAATTTGTGCAATTTGCTGAATCTGCGTCAAGAACCAATAATCAATTCTTGATAATTGGTGTGCTTCATCTAACTCACAGCCTTCATAAAACCATTTATATACAGCAAATATACGTCTATCAGTTGCAAATTCGATTTCATGACGTAAATCGTGAATTGGCCAAATATAATCATGTAATCCAGATGCGCCAATATTTAACATCTGTACGGCTTTTTGTAATGCTTCTGGGAATGTTCGCCCAATACCCATAACTTCACCGACTGATTTCATTTCAGTACCAATGCGACGATCTGCCAAACGTAATTTATGTGTATCCCAACGCGGAATTTTTACTACAACATAATCAAGAGCAGGTTCAAAAAATGCTGTCGTCTTTTTGGTTACCTGATTAGTAAGTTGATTTAAGCTAAAACCAAGGC
>RXKI01000126.1 GCA_003962895.1 Neisseriaceae bacterium | reverse complement strand
TAGCTGGTACACCTGTTTCGTATAACCAGTTTCCTGAATTATCATACATTCCAGCAGATGTCATTTCAGCTAATACATATTGAACTAATTTTGGATCAATTAATTGTTTGTTGGTAAATGGAGATTTTCCATGGTTCGCAAATGGTATTGCCATTTTTGCTAAATCAAGTGTAGTGGCATCAACTGAGCACTCGCGCGTATAAACATCTACATCATCAGCTGGCGATTTATCATAGAAACTGTCATATGATTGTAAAAGCATTGCTATACCTTGATTATGCTGATTAGTTGCCATTTCAGAATCATAAACTGGTTTATTAAATGTAAGTTTTGTTCCGGCGTAGTTATTTAGATTGCCGTAAATTTTATCCCACTTATCTTCTTTGTTTGACGCATTTATGTAACTAACAGTTGCAATCGCACCAGCATTAACTAAGCCATTACCAATGTGATTTGGTTGCTGCTCAACTGCGGTAACAGAGTTAAATGGAAGACCTGTGGCATTTGAACCAATTTTATCTTCATAGTCTTGTGCACCACTTTGATTTAGTGCCATTGCTAAAGTAAATACTTTAGACAAAGACTCTAATGGGAATGCACTTTTCACATCCCCTGCAGAGTAAACTTTTCCATCAACAGTGATTAAAGTAATCGCAAATAATTTAGGATTATATTTAGCAAGTTCAGGTATATAATTAGCAACATTACCAGAATTGTTGCTCGAGAACTTGCTGTATGCTTGATTCACTAATGCTTGATAGTCATAGTTTGTTGTAGTACAGTAACCATATTGAACGCCTAAAGATGCAAGTAACACAAGTGACAGTTTTTTCATAGCATTAGCCTTATAAAAAAATTAAACTTTAGTAAATATTAAATCCCAAACTCCATGACCAAGATTTATGCCACGATTTTCAAATTTTGTTAGTGGTCTAAATTCCGGTCTTGGTATAAAGTCGTTAGTAGCAGAAGTGTTTTTGATGCTAAATTCTTCTTTTAAAATATCAAGCATCCAAGTTGCATATTCTTCCCAATCCGTTGCTAAGTGAATATAACCATTTGGTTTTAACTTTTGTGCCAATAGTTTAATAAATTCAGATTGAATTATGCGGCGCTTATGATGGCGTTTTTTTGGCCATGGGTCTGGGAAGTAAATATGAAATCCATCAAGGGAATTGTCTGCTATAGAATATTTAAGCACTTCAACAGCATCATGGCGAATTATTTTTAAATTAGTTATTTCATTTTCAGCTATGTGATTTAATAATGAACCAACACCAGGTAAATGAACCTCAATTCCTAAATAATCGTTTTGTGGGTTATTTTTTGCAATTTGCCAAGTTGCATTACCCATCCCAAAACCAATTTCAATTATCTTCGGTGCATTACGGTTATAGATATTATCTAGATTAAGTAAGGTGCCTTTATCAAATTGAATTGAATATTTATCCAAATAATCTTCTAGTGCACTTTGTTGCCCTTTAGTAATTTTACCTTGGCGTAAAACAAAGCTTTTAATTTCACGATGAATATTATTTTGTGTTTGATTATCAGTAGTGCTCATTCTTACTGCTCGTTATCTTGTTTAACTTTCTTCTTGCGTTTTTTACGCTTCTTTTTCTTTTTGGCTGCTGGTTCTGGTTGTGGAAATTTATCTATCAATTCAATTACTAAAGCAGTTTTATCAGCCTGTTCATTGTTGATATAGTTATCCCACCAAGTAAATAACTCTGCATCAACTTCGTTAAATTCATGGCGCAGCATAAATAAATTCCATGACTGACGTAAACGTTTATGCGTCATAAGAACTTCTAATTTTTTTGCTGATGGAGTCTCAAAATTTGCTTGCATAAACCAAATTTCACGCATGCTTTGAATTAGATGTTGTGTTAGTCCATTATTAACTAATGTTGGTTTAATTGCATAAACTGATTCTCTAAATGCTTCAACATATGGCATATTAAATTCATTTTGATAATGTTCAGCTTGAGATTTAATTGTTTGCCAAAGCATAGCTGCATATATAAAAACTAACGAGATATCTCCATTGTTTTGAATTCGTTCATCTGTACGCTCAAGTACGCGATTGGCAAATTCATTTTGATTATCAAAAAATATTTGTGAGAATATTGGAAATACTTTACGTGAAATACCAAGGTGATTAAGCTCTTCAATTACTTGTTTAGAATATCCAGAAAGTAGAATTTTATTCATTTCCTCGAAGAGTCTACCGCGTGGCTCATTTGCCAGTAAATGCTTTAGATTTTTAAATGGAAAGATTGTGTTATCTTCGATTTCTAAGCCAAGTTTAGTTGCAATACGGATTGCGCGGATAATCCTAACAGGATCTTCTATATAGCGACTTTGCGGTTTACCAATAATACGCAGTGTTTTATCTTGTATATCTTGTATTCCATTATGATAGTCAAAGATTTCTTCGCTAACAGGGTCGTAATACAGTGCATTAATTGTGAAGTCACGCCTAAAAGCGTCTTCATTCATCGTGCCATAGTTATTATCTGAGACTATACGACCTTTATCATTTTTGTCAACGTTATGAACTTGATTACTACGGAAAGTTGATACTTCTAAAATTTGTTTATCAAAGATATTTTTTTGATGCTTATTGCTTCTTAATTGGTTTAACTTGTCATAATAAACATGGACTATTTTAAATCTACGTCCAATTATCATCGAGTTTTTGAAGAATACTCGTTTAACTTGTTCTGGAGTTGCACTAGTTACAATATCAAAATCTTTAGGCTTAGCTTTTAATAATAAATCACGCACACCACCACCAACAATATAGGCGTTATAGCCGTGAGATTGGAGTGATTTAATAACTTCGAGGGCGCTGTGATCAACTAGTTTTTGATTAATACCTAAAGAAAGCGCTGATATAATTTTTTGTTGCATTAAAATGTAAATTTCTGTCTATATAAAAAGAAACAACTAACCAAATAGTTAGCTGTTTATGTAAGTATTAAATACTTGAAATAAGTGCGATTGCTTCAACTTCAACTAGTACATCACGCGGTAAACGTGCAACTTGTACGCATGAACGAGCAGGAAACGCATCTTTAAAGTATGATCCGTAAATTTCGTTGAAGGCAACGAAATTATTCATATCAGATAAAAAGCAAGTAGTTTTAATTACGTGGTTAGTATCGGTACCTGCCTCTTCTAAAATAGCTAATAAATTTTTCATAACTTGGTGAGTTTGTGTTTTGATATCTTCACCAGCTAAATTACCATTTTTATCTAAAGGAATCTGTCCTGAAGTATATAACATGTTACCAACTTGTTTAGCTTGAACATAAGGACCAATAGCTTGAGGTGCTTCTAAAGTGTTAATAGATTTCATATGTCATGACTCCTTTTAAAGACATTATAAAAGACCTTTATTATACATTAAGCAAGGTTTGATGTATGGTTAATGTTTTGTGCAAAGAGAAATTGAAGATTTAATAAGTATCAAAGATTTTGAGGCATTCCTAATTTTAATTCATTTAGAGTTATGCTAAATTTTTAACAATGATTTTATACGGAGATAGTCTGAGATATTCCTAAACGCATGCTTAAAAATTAAATTTGTAGAGGTTAGGTGATATGTTTTGTAAATTAATTTACCATAATTTTATAAATATTTAAAATATATGTTATGCTCGTTTGATAATGTTCTTAATATCCATTATTATTTAAAAATAAACTATAAAAATATTTAGTAGTAGATAGAGCCGTTATATCTCTAATGTTTCAATACTCGCTGCATTGATTAAGTGTAAGATATAGATGATAGATCTCTCAACGATTTTACCGCCTATGAGGTTTAAATAAACAAGATTAACTTTATTCAGGTATTATTAATGATGAATGAACCCAAGTAAATAGCGTTAGGAATTGTATGCATACCTATAAAGTCATTTTTTGTGTAGCACTTGTTGCTTGTCATTTTCAAATCTAAATAATTCTCTAGACGTGGTATGTCTAAGATCTCACTGACCAATGAGTTCCCCTTGAAAGATTCCATAGCATCACGTGCAATTCCTATTTGTCGATGAAAACGGTGCATATAATCAGGAGAGAATGGTTCTTTTGTTGTGCGATAGCGGATCTCATTAGGTATTAGTCCTTTCATGCCAACTCTTATCATATATCTTCGGTAACCGTTTTTAAAGCGTAGTTCGTTTGGGGCAGATAGGCAAAATTCAAGCAGTCTTGAATCTAAGAAAGGATAACTATATCTTGCTTCTTGATAAACATTTAACTGCGGTGGCTTTAATGGATTTGGCTCTTTATTTAATAAAACTTTATCAATAATATTGAAACAGTTGAATCTAGCGTCAAAGGAGTGTCTTATATCGCTTAAGTTTCTATTATATTTTTTTAATGATGTAATATATTCTTCTGTTAAATGAGCACTTCTAAATTCAGGACGAATTAAATCAAGATTGTTAGATAAGGTTAGAGTTTTCTTACCTCGTATTAGTGCTTGTAATTTAAGTGGTAAACTTGGTCTAATTAGATCATGGTATAAAATTGACTTCCAGCTTCTTGAGTAAAGCTTTTTATGGTCAATGGCGTTTGAAATTAACTCTTTAATTTGATAAGAGTGTAACATCTCGGCTAATCGTTCATCAGCCCAATATGTTGGCCCAAATTCACCAAATCCACCATCCAATATAATGTTGCTATTAAGATTATGAGCTCTATCAGAAAAAGCTTTATATAGATAATGTCGAGATGTATATGCAGGATGTGATGTTATATTGCATAAGCTATCAAATGGTCCGATTAAACTATCATTTATAAACTCTTTATGTAGGTTTTCAAATTTTAAAAGATTAATGAAGTAGCTCTCATCTCGGTCCGTAGTATTATCATGGGGCAAGACTGCAGATAATGAATATAGTGATCTGTGGTTATCCTTAAATAAGGTTTGAGCTGCCATTGCTGTAATTGAAGATGAGTCTAAACCACCACTTAATAAGCTACAAATGTTTTTTGAAGAGCGGCAATGATCTGTAACAACTCTTTTGAAAATACTTTGAAATTCATCTGTAAATTCATCTTCACTCTTAAAAAATCTAAGTTTTGGTAAAGTAATTTCCCAATGTTTTTTGGTGTTTTTATTGCCATAAGCATCAAAAATAGTTATTGTAGAACCTGGTAAATAATATATATTATTAAAATAGGTTTCACAATTATTATTATTTAATAAAGTTAGTTGTAAAGAGGCTATTTTTTTTAAATTAATTGACGTCTCTAAGAGAGTGCTTTTTTTTAGTGCTTCTAGATGACTAGAAAATACAACTTTTTCAGTGTCTTGAAAGTAAAATAATGGTCTTGAATTGGTGTGGTCAGTAACCAGTACTAGCTCTTTAGTTCGTGCATTATAAATTATTACATTATATTCGCCAAGCAACAATTTAGCAAACTCATTACCAAATTTGAGATATAGGTTTAACACGATATAACTATCAGTTAGTTGTGTAGAGTCCTCTATACCCAGGAGTTGTAAAAGTTCACAGCGATTAAATAATCTAAAATCGCCAGCGATAACCACATTGCTGTCCTTATGATGATATGGTAGAAACTCATATTCATCTTCGTTTGTTATGGAGAACTTATTCTCTACAATAACACAGCCATCGCAAATTATCGAATTTTGCTCACCAATTGGTATTGATTTTTTTAATTCAAATAGTTGATTTTGTTGTCTTTGGAGTTCAACAAAATTAAGGTTGTTATATACTCCATTTATTATTGACATATACTTCCGTTGTCTTATTAAAAAGTCTTAGCTACCAGTAAAAGCCCCAGTACCATCTGTTCCAGGGTCAGCCATAAATTTTGTGGTGTCTGATATTTTAAAAACGTTGATCGTTGGTATTTCGTAGTTAAGCAATTTAGTATCATTCATGTCATCAAACTTTGTTTGTGTACATGCACGGATTTCCTGATGTGAATTCATTCTTTCCCCTTTTAGGATTGCTGTTAAAGTAACAAATTAATTTATGAAAGAAGTGCTTAGCTACCAGAAAAGAATCCTAGACCGTCATCTCCACTGTTCGCATTAGATTTTGTGATGTCTGATATATTAAAAACGTTTATCGTTGGTATTTCGTAGTTAAGCAAATTAGTATCATTCATGTCATCAAGTTCTGCTTGTGTACATATATTGATTTCTTGATTTGGATTCATCAATCTTTCCTTTTGTTTATTGTTGTTAAGATAAAAAATGTGTTTGTTGTAATTACAAATTAAAGAACTATATGTATTATAATACATATTAAAGAACTATATGTATTGTAATACAAATTAAAGAACTATATGTATCCATGATTACATAGATTATCATGGAATAGTGATAAATAAATTGGAAAGTTAATATTTAACATTCTTTAAATTTTATTAAAAATTACATTCATAAATAATTAATTGCTAGATCATATGGATATGTCCAAAATTAAATTTGTATAGTTCTAAATGATGTATGTTGTAATTTAGCGCGCCACAGGTTTAAAGTATTCAAAAATACGCATTGCGCTTATTTGATAATACTTTGCGGACTTAATTATTGATACTTAGAATTTATTATAGAACTACTAATGGCTTTAGAGTAACTAATATCTATAAACTTTCAATATTTATTGCATCGATTGGGTGTAAAATTAAGCCATTACAGAATAATATTTCATTTAAAGTTTCAAATGGTTATTGTCCATCAAATAGTATTTATAAGTTAAGGGAGTTTGTTATGCTAAATCAAAAACTAGATACAGTTGCAGAGAGTAAGATTGAGGTTAAGACGGTTAAGTTAGATTATGTTGCTCCAAGTATAGACACATGGAATATTGAAGAATTAACTAAAGGTGGTGGACCTAATATTAGTGAATCACAAGGTGGCGGACAATTTAGTTAAAGGAAGTATAGCAAATGCAATTAAAGAATAAAGTAATAGCTTTAACAAGCGTAATGATTGGTTTAACAGCTTGTCATAGTGGTACAAGTAATGCAGTTAATCCAAGCAACGATGCGATGAGTTTAGGTAAGTATGTGTCTACTTTAGACTATGCGTCATTAGATATAGTGAGAGCATCTGCTTCATTTCAGCAAACCATGCAGGTTACAAGGACTACGTTTTTAGAGTCTATGACTATGAGTTTTTATGCTGGAGCTAACTGTAGTGGAACGTTAGAGAGTAGCTTAGTATTTACAGGTGGTATTTCACTACCTGCGGGTAACTATACAACTAGTAATGCGTCTGCTTATTGGGATTGTAGCCATTATAGCGGTACTAGTGGAGTTGGGTGTGCTGCTGAATTCACGGATACTCGCTCGATGCAAATGGTTTATTACACAAGTGAATATGGTGTTATTGGAATGTGTGCAAATAGCAAGGTTGGGCATCCTAATGTAATATCAGCTTGCACGTCAGCGACTAACTGTGGATTTGTTGCACCTGGAACTTCAAACTTTGGTGGCTGGACAGATCAGGTACCAATCCCTAACTCTTGGGCATGGATGGGCGGGAGTAATCAAGGAAATCAAAATGGAGTCTATCCAGCTAACCCATACCCTTCAGCAGGCTATGAAAGTGCTGGAAATGTGCCTCGTGCTAGATATGGTAGTATGGGCTGGACTAATGAATCAGGTTTATGGTTATTTGGTGGAGTCGGTAGAGGGGGATCTACTAACTACTTAAA
>RXKI01000084.1 GCA_003962895.1 Neisseriaceae bacterium | reverse complement strand
AGTAATATCTTTGATATTAACGCCATATTGTGTAAAGTTTAACGCCCCGTTTACATTACTCAACTTAGGAACAGATGGAATACCCAAATCTAAATCATTGTCATGAAAATCATAATAACCATTCACAACTGTTGCATGTGGATCATTAAATGGAACATTAAGATATAATGTTAAATCACCATTACCTGCTGACTTAATTCTCTCTGGCAACTTACCAATAATATGATTAACTGGAGTATTTACCAAGTATTCCATAAAATATTTAGTCGTGCCATGTGCTTCAGCATTTGCCGTTAAATAAACACCACTCTCAGATGAATAATCTGGAATTACAACCTTAACTTTCTCACCATGATTACCATGTATATTTACGCTATCTCCTAATACAGTGATGTTAGTATTCTTTAATATGAATTTACCATTAATGTGCTTTAACTCTTCCCAACCTTTTGCATAAATTAACGATGCATCTTGTACATTAGCCGTAATATAAAATAGTCCTGAATTATCCGCAAACGGGAATGAGCCAAGAGGTCCGTACAATACTAAATCAGCGCTTTCACCATAGCCACCAACTAATGCCATATTTAGCCATTCATGTACACTCATTGGTATTGAAGTTGGTAAATAATCCCCTACTTTACTAGTCAATACTTTATCTACATGAGCAGTCATATCAATATAACTTGGGCTTTCAGCATTATTGGGGTCATAAATAAATTTACCTTGAGCTACAGCAGAAAAATCTTTGGTATTAATTACAGTACTCTCTAGCTGTACCTTTACCAAACCACTTTCACTAACTTGCCAATTTAATTTAGTATGAGCATTATTAAATTCATATGGAATTAGAAATAAGTCGCTATATAGCAATGTGCTATTAGCTAGATTTAGTTCGACCTCGCCATGTTTAGTATTAAACTTAACCGCCCCAGAAATGTTATTTAAACTAGGAATACTTGATTCATTTGAAACTAAAGAAACATTATTAAAATGACTCGATACGTCGTATTCACTTGGTGCAGTAAATTTACCATTCCAAGTATACTGTATATCGTTGATTAAACCTTCCAGCCAAAGTTTCTCGGTATTAGGGAATAAGCTTAAGAAATTATTTAGCGCAATTAAATCAGCATTAGTGACTTTTATATAACCATGCTTATTAAGCAAATAATTACCAGAGATTTCTGAATCTTTGAATAAATATCCAGATGTTGTAGATACTCTTAAGTGCGAACCTTTGATTGTATATTCTTTATTATCATGTAACTCTACATCAAATTTACCATCTAAATCTGGCAAATTAATTGCAGAGACACCATTTAATGCTAATTTAAAATTGTTTGCATCGAAATCAGCATGAATGTTTTGGATTAAACCATCTTTTAAATCGGCGGTAATTAATGATTGAAGCTCAGGATTTTGAAGATTGCTTTCATTGAAATCTGTATAAACTACTAAATTAGCTTTGCTCCACTTATTAATTTTCTCAAATTTACCACCATCCCAATCTAATTTAGTTTGAACACGGTTTTGCCTAAGTTTACCAAAAACATTCAATTCAACATTGTGATGTGAAAAATAACCATTATTCATAGATAAATTAATATCATCTAAGGTCATTTTTGG
Source organism: Neisseriaceae bacterium (assembly GCA_003962895.1). Taxonomy (GTDB): domain Bacteria; phylum Pseudomonadota; class Gammaproteobacteria; order Burkholderiales; family UBA11063; genus Aquella. The sequence continues at coordinate 6,228 of RXKI01000084.1, read as the reverse complement.
TACAAAGCGGACTTTATCCTCAAAACTAATTCCAATATGATCTAAATCAATGTTTCTCTGATTCAGTATAAATTTTTCAATATCAAAATCAAATGCTTTGACATCCTGTAATTTTTCTTCATCAGCATCAGTCAATTGGATACCATTTAAATATAAAGCACCATTAGACTCAATAACAAAATTAAGATTTGCTCCATCAACATTGATTTCATTAAAAATTGGCTGAAATTTCCATAGTGTTGAGTAATCAATAGCAACATCTATATGCCTAACATATATTTCTTGAGAAGAACTTTCGGAATGACTATAACGTAAACCATCAATAATGAGTTCAGGCATATAGAATTTATTTAATTTAGTCTGTAAACTTGAAATCGTAAGATGTCCACCACTTGCAGCATCAACTTTTTCAATAATTCTGTGTTTTAACGAATCTAAATTAAAAAATATTACACCTGTTACAATTACAGACACTGTAACTAATAATAAATATGTAACAAACAAATATCCAAACACTTTCATAGCAAACGAACGCCATGAGAAATTTTTTAATGTATTAATTAGTTGTTGTCTTTGTTTATCTAGCATATATACCTATTATCACTTTTATCACATGTTGATGTATGTTACAATTACCGCTATTTATTAGCACATAAAATATCGTTGAATTATAGCATTAATGTGCGTAACACACAGGACAAAAACAGATGACAAAAATAGCAAAGCAAATATTTAAAGCATATGATATTCGCGGAATTGTTGAAACAGAATTAACTCCAGCTACGACTAAATTAATTGGTCAAGCGATTGGTAGCTCTGCAATTGAGCAACAAATTAAAGCTATTGTCGTTGGTTATGACGGTCGTTTAACTAGTCCAATACTTGCTAAAAACCTTATTGCCGGAATTTTAAGCACTGGCTGTGATGTCTATGAAATTGGGCAAGTGTCAACGCCAATGGTTTATTTTGCTAATTATCATCTAAAAACATATTCTGGAGTAATGATTACAGGCAGCCATAACCCACCTGAATACAACGGACTGAAAATGGTCTTAGGTGGCGAAACTTTATCTGGTGAAAAAATTCAAGCTTTGTTACAACGCATCGAGAAAAAACAATTCGTCGAAGGCAATGGGATTCATTACGTTGAAAATATTACCGAAGCATACCTAAATGAAGTTACATCTGGCATTAAGTTAAACCGCAAACTTTCAGTAGTGGTTGATGCTGGTAATGGCGTAGCAGGTAAAGTTGCACCAACTTTATTTAGACGCATGGGATGCTCTGTACTTGGCTTATATTGTAAAGTTGATGGCACATTTCCGAACCACCATCCTGACCCATCAAAAGTAGAAAATCTTGCAGACTTAATTCACGCATTAAAAGTAACTGGTGCTGAAATTGGTTTAGCATTTGATGGAGATGGCGATAGACTTGGCGTAGTAACCAAGGATGGTAATGTAATATTTCCAGATCGTCAAATGATGTTATTTGCAGCTGACATTTTAAGCAAAAACAAAAATGCGAAAATCATCTATGATGTGAAATCTTCACGCTTACTTGCTGAATGGATTAAAGACAATGGTGGACAAGCAATTATGTGCCGTACTGGACACTCATTTGTCAAAGCTAAAATCAAAGAAACTGGCGCGTTATTAGCAGGCGAAATGTCTGGGCACTTATTCTTTAATGACCGCTGGTATGGTTGTGATGATGGCATCTATGCTGGAGCGCGCTTACTTGAAATATTATCTCAAGTTGAAAACCCTAGCGAATTATTAAATGCATTACCAAACTGCACTTCTACACCAGAGATTAATCTGGATGTAGAAGTTGAAGGTAAACAGCATAAAATCATTGAAGAACTACAAAAAACCGCAAAATTTGATGGTGCATCTGAAATCATCACAATTGATGGTTTACGCGTTGAATATGAAGATGGGTTTGGCTTGGTTAGAGCATCGAATACTACACCAGTATTGGTATTGCGTTTTGAAGCAAATACTGCAAGCGGATTAAAACGCATTCAAGACCAATTTAAAAACATTTTAAAACAACATGTTAAAAACATTACTTTCTAGAGATTTGATATAACTAATTTATGAATAATTTATCCGTAATACAAACAGTTGCTGTATATATATTGCCATTAATTTTTGCAATCACTGTTCACGAAGCTGCTCATGCATATGCCGCAAATAAGTTTGGTGACAATACAGCTAATTTATATGGCAGACTATCCCTCAACCCAATGAATCATATTGACCCAATCGGTACCGTGGTATTTCCATTAATTAGTATCATAATGGGTAGCATGATGGGTGGAGCTGGTTTAATTTTTGGCTGGGCTAAACCTGTTCCAATTAATTTTGGTAAATTACGCAACCCTAAAAGAGATATTTTCTGGGTAGCATCAGCTGGACCATTATCCAATTTAGTGATGGCAGTAATCTGGGCACTTGCTATGAAAGGTGCAACTTATCTACCTGGCAGTTATTTCTCTACTCCATTATTCATGATGGGACAAGCAGGTGTTGGTATCAATATTAGCTTAATGATATTAAATATGTTACCGATACTACCATTAGATGGTGGGCGCATGTTATTTTCATTATTACCAAAAGCTCAAGCTATGAAATATGCGCAAACTGAACGCTATGGTATGTGGATAATATTAATATTATTAATGATTGGCGGATTAAATTTCATTATCCAACCGTTATATAATTTCTTTGTTAATATTTTATTTAAGCTACTTTTTGTTTAGTTCTATAGATGATAAATGATTCTAATCGATTAATTTATGTAATGCGTCCAGATGGTGAATTAAATATTAGCCATTACTTTGGTGCATTACAAGAATTACGTGAACTACAATATCAATACCAATCAATACTTTTTATTGCTGATGTTCAACAACTCACCACCAACCCAATTGCAAAAATTGATTATCAAGAACGAATTGAAAATATAGTTCGCGATTGTATTTTGTGTGGAATAGATCCATCTCAGACAATTATTTGTATAGAATCACAAATTGCTGAATTAGCCGAAATTCATCAGCTAATCAGTGCAATTACACCACTTGGCTGGTTAGAGCGCGTACAAAACTACAAAGAAGTGATTGATGAAATTGATCATACAGAACTAAGTACATTTGGTTTACTTGGGTTACCATTATTGTATTCTGCCGCAGTACTTGGATTTAATGCCATGCAAGTATTAGAAGATAATGAGTACATTGCTTATATTGAATTAAGCCGTGAAATTGCAAGACGTTTTAATCATTTATATGGTCGTGAAAGTGGCTTTGAAGAAAAAGCTTATCAGTCTATTAATAAATTAGGTGAGAAAAAATCAGACTTATATCTAAAGCTTCTAACAAAATTCCAACAAGATGGTGATGAAGAAGCTGAAGAACAAGCAAAATTTTTATTAGAAGATGCACACAATTTAGCCTTTGGTGATAAAAACCGCTTGATTGCATTTTTAGAAAATAAAAGCCGTGTTTACTTAAATGAACCAAAATTACTACCACTAGAAACCAAAGTAGTTGGTACTGATGGCGAATATATGAATAATACGCTTGATAATATAATTACGCTACATGAAACGAAAGAATCATTAAACGGTAAAATCCGCCTGATGCCAAGTGACCCAGCACGTGTAAGACTTACTGACCCAGGCAACCCAAAACTCTGTCCTGTTTGGCAACTGCATAAATTATATACATCAGAACAAAAACAAAATCAATTAAAACAGTCTTGCACATCAGCAACAATTGGCTGCTCAGACTGTAAACAAATTTTAGAGCAAAACATCTTAAACTTGCAACACACACTGCATGACAAATACGGTGAAATTTGCAATGACAATATTAGTATCAAAAAAATTATTGCAGATAATTGTGAATCAGCAAGTAAAATAGTTTGCGATACATTAGAGTCGTTAAAAGAAGCAGTTTGCTTTACTTACTAGAAGAATTATTGAAAGAATCAAAATGGCAATAACAATTCATAATGCAAATGAAATAGAAACAATGCGTAATTCATGCAAATTAGCTGCAGAGGTACTAGATTACATTGCACCATTTGTAAAACCAGGTATTATTACATTAGAATTAGACAAGCTATGCCATGACTATATAGTTAATGTGCAACAAGCATATCCATCTCCACTAAATTACAAACCAGACCCAAATGGTCGTGCATACCCTAATTCAATTTGCACATCAGTTAATAGTGAAATCTGTCATGGTATACCAACTGATAAGCCATTAAAAAACGGCGATATTATTAATTTAGATATTACAGTTTATAAAAATGGTTTTCATGGTGATACTTCGCGCACGTTTTTTGTCGGCGATAAAGTAAGCCAGCAAGCTAAACGCCTTACGCAAATTACATACGAATGCATGTGGCTTGGAATTATGCAAGTCAAGCCTGGTAATCACTTAGGTGATATTGGGCATGCAATTCAAGTTCATGCAGAGAAACATGCTTATAGCGTAGTTGAGGAATTTTGTGGTCATGGTATTGGTCGTACATTTCATGCTGAACCACAAGTATTACATTATGGCAAGCCTAAAACCGGCCCTAAGTTACAGCCTGGTATGATATTCACTATTGAGCCAATGATTAACCAAGGTAAACGTCATATTCGTTTTTTAGCCAATGGTTGGACCGCTGTTACCAAAGATAGAAGTTTATCTGCACAATTTGAGCACACAGTACTTGTAACTGAGACAGGTTACGAAGTTTTGACTACATCACCAAATATGCCTGCAATACCTGATTTTGTAAAATAATTTATAATAAAGTTACTACAATGATTAAATACTCAAACCTAAGCCAACGATTATTAGATGCTGATTATGCTGTGCGTGGAAGAATTGTAAAACGAGCACAAGAATTAGAAAAACTAGGCCAAGAGATTATTTATTGTAATATTGGTAATCCACATTATTTCAAGCAAAAGCCAATAACTTACGTGCGCGAAGTTCTAAGTATATTAGAGTTTCCTGATTTATTAAATAAAGATATATCTAATTTATATCATGCAGATTCAATAGAAAAAGCAAAATTCATCCTAAGCAAAATACCTGAAGGCGTTGGCGCTTATTCAGCAAGCGCTGGAATTACGTTTATTCGTGAAGCTGTTGCTGAATTTATTACACGTCGCGATGATATCCCAAGCAACCCTGGACATATTATATTAACTGATGGAGCATCAAAAGCTGCACAAACCGTTATTCACGCAATTATTAAAAACCCAAATGACGGGATAATGCTTCCAATTCCACAATATCCAATGTATAGCGCATCCATGACTATGGCTGGCGGTATTAGTATTGGTTATTATTTAGACGAAGATAATAATTGGCAATTAAATGAAGATATATTGTTAGATAGTTATAACACGGCTAAATTAAATAAATTAAATCCTATTGCCATTACGGTAATTAATCCAGGTAATCCAACTGGTGCAGTATTATCGTATGATAATATTAAAATGATTATCAACTTTGCACGCAAACATAATTTATCTATATTAGCCGACGAAGTATATCAAGAGAATATATATAATAAAGATAAAGAGTTTCACTCGTTTGCTAAAGTAATGCATGATATGCAAATTGATGATGTAACTCTATTTAGCTTTCACTCTATGTCTAAAGGTTATTTTGGCGAGTGTGGACACCGCTCTGGATATTTAGAGATTCGTAACATTACAGACGACGTATTTTCACAGTTTGTAAAATTCCAATCAATTAATCTTTGCGCAAATGTAGTTGGGCAACTTGCTACTTATTTAATGGTTACACCTCCAACATCAGAACAAGCAAGTTATCCATTATATATATCTGAGCGCAATTCAATATTAAATAACTTAAAAGAAAAGTCATTAATCTTAGGCGAAGAGCTAAATAAAATACCAGGGATCACTGTGAACATACCTGAAGGCGCTATGTATGCCTTCGTTAAATTTACTATTCCAAACTTAGACCCTAAAACTGAGTATGATATCCCATTAGATGAACAATATTGTATTGCTCTACTAGAAGAAACAGGAATTTGCGTGGTACCAGGATCTGGATTTGGGCAAATTCAAGGGACATTACACTTTAGAACTACGTTTTTGCCACCAAAAGAGCAAATTATTGAATTAGTGAAGAAGCTAGCTAGCTTTCACAGGCAATATATCGCAAGAAAACCAGCAAAACCCAAC
>RXKI01000104.1:5459-8212 GCA_003962895.1 Neisseriaceae bacterium | reverse complement strand
CCTGTCTAACGGCGTTAATCTTATTCTTTTATGCATATTCATGTTTACATTTTACCTAAAAAGTGTAAACAACTCGACTAATTCTTACAATTAAAGTATAAAACTGTTAGTAATGAAGGTGATTTCATCAGCAAAACTGTAGCACCTCCACCAATGAAAGTGATACCTTGTCTTACAGCCTCTAACCATTGATTAGATAATTGGTAATATTTTTTATCTACAACATTTTGTAAATACGACGTTCTACAAACTTGGTCAGAAGCTTTAATAACTGTAATTACGGATGATGCTGTAATCAAAACCATAATTAAACCGATATTAGAAAGTTTATCAGCAAGTACACACATAAATAATTGTATAACTACACCAATAAAATAAACTGATACTAATATTTTTTTACGTGAATATTTATCGCAGATGGTGCCAATATGTGGCAAAGCAGCCAAGACAGTAAAGTAGCATAATGCATTTGCTGCCGCTACATAAAAAGAGGTATTATCAATATGCTCAATAAACCAATTTGCAGCAATAAGAAATGAAGACATTCCTAAACCAGATATCAAAGTTGATAGCAAAATTACAACTAGCTTATGAATGTCTCTCAAAATAGCACAAACTTCCTAAATAAATTTATTGATGGGTACTTTTAATTTACTAAACTAACGTTGGTAAATTTCCAGATATTTCTCAGCAGCCACATCCCAACTAAAACTTTGTGACATTCCTTTGCTTCTAACTTTTGACCAACCATCTGAATAACTATATAAAGCAAAAGCACGTTTTACGGCTTGATTATAATCATTCACATTAAATTCATTAAAAACAAACCCTGTTGCGATATTATCTACCAAATTCTCTAATGATGTGTCTGTGACCGTATCACGAAGACCACCAACTCTATGAACTAATGGTAGCGTTCCATATGCTAATCCATAAAGCTGCGTCAAGCCACATGGCTCAAATCTTGATGGAACTAAGATCACATCTCCACCGGCAATCAATCTATGTGCATGAGACTCATCATAGCCAAGTTGTACCGCAACATGCTCTGGGTATTGTTTTGCTAAATGAGTGAATGCTGACTCAATTGGCTCTTCGCCAGAACCCAAAATCGCAATCTGTCCACCACGCTCCAAGATAGTTTTGATACCTTCAACCACTAAATGCAAACCCTTTTGCTCAGTTAATCTACTAACTACAACAAATATTGGGCTAGTATCTTGTAATTTTAAGCCTGTATATTTTTGTAACGCAACTCGACAAGCTTTCTTACCATCAAGCTTATTTTTACTATACTTAGTTGCAATAGTATTATCTTGTTCAGGGCTCCATACTTGTGGATCAACTCCATTTAATACACCAGATAATTGGCTATGTCGAGCGCGAAGTAATCCACTTAATCCACATCCTTGCTCTTCAGTCTGAATCTCTAACGCATAGGTTGGACTAACTGTCGTAATCTCATCTGCAAAAAATAGCCCTGCTTTTAGAAAAGATACTTGACCATAGAACTCCATTCCATCGACACCAAAGAAATGTTGTGGCAACTCTAGTTCATGGTAAATCTCAGCTGGAAAAACACCTTGATATGCCAAATTATGCACAGTCAAAACTGTCTTTGGTTGTTTACCACCATAATGAATTGCATGAGCCTTGATATAAGCAGGCATCAAACCTGCATGCCAATCATGCCCATGTACTACATCTGGATGCCAAGTATCATCTGCACCATTGACCATCTTTGCTGCAGTCCAAGACAATAATGCAAAGCGACGATAGTTATCCACATATGCCGCACCTGAGCTATCTGAATATGGATTACCTACTCTATCGTATAATTCTGGCGCATTAATTACATAAGCATCCACGTTACCTAATTTACCACTATAAATCTCGATATTTTCAGCAGTAAATTTACTACCTAAATTTGCAACCAGCTTTTTATTAGCCAATCCATTCATAAATGCTGGAAAACCTGGTACTAATATTTTATTTTCAGTATTTAATTTAGTTAACGCTTCAGGTAACGCACCAGTTACATCAGCTAAACCACCAGTTTTTAAAAACGGAAAAACTTCACTACAAACGTGTAATATTTTCATAATATATAACCTTTAAACAAAAAGCGAGACTCTATTTGTCTCGCATTAGTATTATTTTAATTTATCAAGCATGTCTTGAGTAATCAACACTACTCCATTTTCAGTTCGATAGAATCTCTTAGCGTCTAGCTCTGGATCTTTACCGACATTCAAACCATCAGGAATTATGCATCCGCGATCAATTACTACATTACGTAATTTACACCCTTCTCCGATCTCAACAGCTGGCAAAATCACTGCTTTTTCAATATGGCAAAATGGCTTAATTCGTACATTTGAGAATAATACCGTATGAGATAAATAAGAACCACCAACGATACAGCCACCAGAAACTAAAGTATTATGCACTACGCCATTTACCCCATTTGAATCTGGAACAAATTTTGCAGGAGGTAATTGCTCATGATAGCTCCAAATCGGCCAATCTTTATCATATAAATTTAATTCAGGCATATTTGATGCTAAATCAAGATTAGCTTCCCAGAATGCATCAACCGTACCCACATCACGCCAGTATGGACGACCATTAGAATTTTGAATACTTGACATACCAAGTGGATGAGCAAATGCTTTACCTTGACTAACTACGAATGGAATAATATCTTTACCAAAATCATGATCTGACTTAGGATTAGCTAAATCTTCTTCTAA